>DAOWGY010000220.1 GCA_030641695.1 Gammaproteobacteria bacterium | reverse complement strand
GTTGCCGAGTTTCTGAACCTGAATACGGGCGCCGTCGCCACAGGCCGCGCGGCCGACCTCATGTTGCTGGATGCCAATCCTCTCGAGGACATCACGAATACGCGGCGCATCCACGGCGTGATGGTGCGCGGGACCTGGTATTCCAGCGGCGATATCGAGGGCCTGCTCAGTCGCTACCGCCTCGCGGGCGAAAAATAGCCCGAAAAATTGGCCCAAAAAAATAGGCAATTCGCAACCAAACGGCGCTGACAGGCGTCTAACTCGTATCCGTAATCAAAATGATTGCTCGAAGGAGAAGGTGATGCGCGGTTTTGTTGTTATGGCAATGTTCGCCGTTAGCCTGGCGCAGGCCGGCTCGAAGAACTACACGGAAGTGCGTGATCTGTCGCTTGACGCGGCAGGACTGACTGAACTCGCGGTCGATGTCGGCGCCGGGGCACTGACTATTACTGGCATTGAGGGCGCCGCCGATATCGTGGTCATGGCGACGATCACGATCGAGGATAAGGACGAGAAAAGCGCTCGCGAATTCATCGAGAAGCGGCTCAGGCTGACGCTCGAGCGCGACGCTGATCGGGCAAGACTCGAGTCGGATTTCAGGAATAACTGGGGTTGGGACTCGAACGCCAGCATCGATCTCGATGTGCAAATGCCGTCGGGCCTGTCACTGCGCGTGGATGACGGCTCCGGTGCAACGACGATCGTGGGTGTAAAGGGAGACCTGCGAGTCGACGATGGCAGCGGCTCGTTGCAGGTGATCAATGCGGGTGCCGTCAGGATCGACGATGGATCCGGCTGGATCAAAATCGACGGCGCTGACGGGGACGTAAAAATCGACGATGGTTCCGGCGTCATCGAAATTCGGCACGTGAGTGGTAGCGTGAGGATCGAGGATGGCTCCGGCAGCATCCGCGTAGACGACGTCGAACGAGACCTGATCATCGATGAAGATGGCAGCGGCTCCGTGACCTATACGAACGTACGCGGCACCGTGCAGGAGGACGATTGAGGAGCGGAATCGCGAACACAGCATCGGGCAGGCCGAACTTGAGCGGCCGATATCAGTCCCGCAAGACGTAAACCCTTGATTTACGACCTGCACAGCCCGCCAGCGATGGCGGGCTGTGTTTTGTCAGGCTAGAATGATCCTGAATCCGGAGGGAAGGATGCGGCTGCCGGCCGCTCCGACAAAAAGCTGTCGCAGGCGGCAAGGGGGAGGAAGGATGAAGCTCGTTAAGCACCTGCTCGACGCGAAAGGCAGGCACATTATTTCCATTGCGCCGGATGCGTCCGTGTTTGAGGCCATCAAACTCATGGCCGACAAGGCCATCGGCTCTCTGGTAGTCCTGGATAACGACAACAATCTTGCCGGCATCGTCACCGAGCGCGACTATGCCCGCAAGGTCATCATTAAAGGCCGGTCGTCGAAAGACACCCGGGTATCGGAAATCATGACGAGCGGCGTCATGACCGCATCGAGCGACGATACGGTTGATGCGTGCATGGCGGTGATGACCGAGCACAAGATTCGACACCTGCCTGTTATTGAGGACGATCGGGTAATCGCGATGGTCTCGATCGGCGACCTCGTAGAGGCCATTATTGCGGATCAGCAAGAAGCCATCGAACAGCTCGAACATTACATCAGCAGCTGAACGATGAGCGACGATCGCGATATCGATCGGCGTGTTTGGAAGCTCTTCGATGGTTACGTCCATGGCACGATCAGCCGCCGCGAGTTTCTGGATCGGGCCGCGCGGTTTACGGCGACGGGCATCTCTGCCGCGACACTGCTTGCGACCCTGAGCCCTGACTATGCCCTTGCCCGACAGGTCGACCCGGACGACCGCTCCATTTCGACGAGCTACAAGAAGTATGCGTCGCCCGATGGGGCCGGCGTCATGCGCGGTTATTTCGCGCGGCCCGCGGTCACCGATCACAAGCTCCCAGGTATCGTCGTTATTCATGAGAACCGGGGACTGAACCCGTACATCGAGGACGTCGCCAGACGCCTCGCTGTCGCAGGATTTATCGCGTTTGCGCCCGATGCGCTGACGCCATTGGGTGGTTATCCGGGCAATGACGACGATGGCAGGGAATTGCAGCGGCAGCGCGATGGCAACGAGATGACCGAGGATTTCATCGCGGCAGTGGAGTTCCTGCGTGAGCACCCGGATGCGACCGGCCAGGTAGGCGTGGTCGGTTTTTGTTTTGGTGGCGGCATGGTGCTCAAACTCGCCGTTCGGCTGCCGGATCTGGATGCCGGGGTCTCCTTCTACGGCCGCCATCCCGGGACGGCGCAGGTAGCGCAAATCAAGGCGCCGCTCATGCTCAATCATGCCGAGCTGGACGAGCGCGTGAATGCCAGCTGGCCCGATTTCGAATCGGGTCTGAAGAGTGCTCGCATCGGCTACGTGCATCACGACTATGAGGGCGTGCAGCACGGTTTTCATAACGATACGACGCCGCGATACGACGAGAAAGCGGCTGAACTAGCGTGGCAACGGACCGTCCAATTCTTTGCTGATCATCTGAAGCCGGACGGTTGAACCAGGCGTCCCGTTAGCGGACGAACGAGACATGAACATTCTTCGCTGTGGACCAATGCTTGCGTTGCTGGGCATCGTCACGTGTGTAGATGCCATCGCGCAAGCCGAAAACGAAGCACGGACGGTCATTGGGCCGAGCAATGTCGACCTTGCTGACGGCGCGACCGCACTGCGGGTAGGCAACGCCGAGGACGGCGTCAGGCTCACTCAGCGCGGCCTGCAGAGCGCGACCAACGATCGGGATCGCGTCGCAGGCTATTCCAATCTATGCGCCGGCTTTATCATGCTCGGCCAGCTCGATGCCGCGCTCGACTCCTGCAACCGGGCGCTGGAGATCGATGCCGACCACTGGCGCAGTTACAGTAATCGTGCATTGGTCCATGTCAAAGCGAAACGCTATCGCGAAGCCGAGCAGGACATCGTCACGGGGCAGGCGCTCAATCCGAATTCTCGCACTCTGAGAGTTGTGAAGGCGATGCTGCTTGACGCAACGGATCCGGTATCCCCGACCATCATCATCGACGATCGCCGTCAGGCAGTAGCCGACGATGCTGAAGAGTAGATTGTTGTTGTCCGGCGTGTTGTTGTCAGCGGTTGCTTTCGCCGCCGGCGACCCACGCATTACTCACCTGATGGACGGCAGCCACACACGGGTTCCGCTCAACACCGTCGCGCCGATATATCCGGCCGTGGCGCGCCGCGATCGGGTAGAGGGTGACGTGCAAGTGTGCTTCAACGTCGACCGCAAGGGCAGGCCTTTCCGTATCGCCGTTCGTTCCAGCACGGATCGCGTCTTCGAAAAGCCGGCGATTCGTGCGATCAGGGCATCGCGTTACGTGTCCCTCCCCGAGGATCGGGAAGTACCGGGCATCAAGACCTGCAGGACGTTTCGCTTTCGCCTCGAGTCGATTGGCTAGGTACATCCACGAATGGTACAGGTGAGATAATTACTGCAAATAACAAGCATGGGAGTAGTGCCGGTGAGTGAGTTGCCGGAGATGGAGGTACAGAGTCATGCGCAACTATAAACTAACCGGTTTAACCGCACTTCTGTTGACACTTGCGTCGGTCAGCTGGAGCGCTGATTACGCGAAAGGCAAGCAGGCCTATGACTCGGCCGACTACGAAACCGCCCGCACGGAATGGCAGGCGCTTGCGGACGAAGGCAGCGCCGACGCCCAGTTTGGCATGGGTCTGCTCTACGCCAATGGCTTTGGTGTGGCGCTAAACGATGATGAGGCGCTGAAATGGTATCGGCTGGCAGCCGATCAGGGCCACGCCGAAGCACAATGCAATCTTGGGGTAATGCACGCAAATGGCTGGGGCGTGCCGATGAACGATGCAGAGGCGTTCAAGTGGTACAGGCTGGCTGCCGAGCAGGGAGTGACACCGGCTCAAATCAGTATCGCCAAAATGTACGAGAGCGGCTTCGGTGTCGAACTGGACAAAGTGCAGGCACATATGTGGTTCGATATTGCCGCCGAACTCGGCGATATGAATGCGACGGACAAGCGCGACGGTATCGCCAGGAGCATGTCCGGGGAGCAGATCGCTGAGGCGGATCGTCTTTCGATCACCTGGATGGAAAGCCACCACAGCGTGCTGGCGAAAGACTGACGAATTAACAGCTCGGACAAAGCGCGAGCGAGCCATTAGTACATTGAGCTATTGGACGTCGATGCCGGCTGCGAGCTTCGCGGAGCGCAGCGTATTCGCCATTAACATCGTGATGGTCATCGGGCCGACACCGCCCGGTACGGGCGTAATGGCCTTCGCGATCTCTGCGGCTTCGTCATAGTTGACGTCACCCGTCAATTTCGTTTTCTTTTCGCCGTCTACGGTGACTTCGATGCGGTTGATGCCGATGTCGATGACGACCGCGCCGGGTTTTATCCAGTCACCGCCAATCATGTTGGGCCGGCCAATGGCCGCAATGACGATGTCGGCGCGACGCACGACCTTCGGGAGATCTTTGGTACGACTGTGAGTCATCGTCACGGTGGCATTGCGCGCCAGCAACAGGCTTGCCATTGGTTTGCCGACGATATTGGATCGACCGATAACGACGGCGTTGAGCCCTGACAGGTCGGCGCCGAGCTGGTCCTCGATCATCAGCATGCAACCTGCCGGCGTACACGGAATAAATGCGTCCGCGGTGTCACCGGCCGTCAGCTTGCCGATATTGATGTAGTGGAAGCCGTCGACGTCCTTGGCCGGAGAAATCGACTGCGTGATGCGATGCTCATCGAGATGGTCGGGCAGCGGCAATTGCACGAGGATGCCGTGAATGGTCGCATCGTTGTTGAGTGACTCGACGAGGTCGAGCACGTCCTGCTCGGAGACGTCGGGTGGCAGTGAATGCTGTTCGGAGTGAAATCCACAGGCATCGGCCGTACGCTTTTTGTTGCGAACGTAAACCTGGCTCGCAGGATCCTCACCAATAATGACGACGGCGAGTCCGGGCTGCAGGCCGTGGTCGCGAGCCAGCGCTGCCGTTTCAGCCGTAATTTTCTCCGCCAGTTCGGCGGCTTTCGCCTTGCCGTCGATGCGTACTGCGTTCGCCATGCGGTCGATTCCTGTGCGTTGACGGGGCGGGCATGGTAACGCTGCTGACCCAGCGCGTAAACTACGCCGTCTACTTGATATCAAGGTGAATCGCGCTTCGAGAAGCGCTCCAACTGTTGGAGCGCCTCTCGAGGCGCGATAAAGGGTAAAGAAAAGACGATGACCGAAGACTGGCACGAGCGCTGGCTGGAAGGCCGCATCGGCTGGCATGAGGCAAGCGGCAACGCGAGCCTGAAAAAACACTGGCAGGCAAGCGGCAAGCGGGTTCTCGTACCCTTGTGCGGCAAGTCAGTCGACATGCTGTGGCTTGAGGCGGAGGGCAACGAAGTCACCGGTGTCGAACTCTCGGCTATCGCGGTAAGCGCGTTCTTCGAGGAAAACGCTATTTCCTACACGATTCGAGAAGGCGATCTTCCGGCCTACGTGGCCGATGCTCGTCGCATCACGATCTATTGCGGCGATTTTTTCGACTTTGGCGAGCACGGCTTCGAGGCTTGTTATGATCGTGGCGCCCTGGTCACGCTGCCCCGCGATGTGAGGCCCGCCTATGTCGAGCACATCAATGGTCTGTTGACACCTGACGCGTACAAACTGATTATCACGGTCGAGTACGACGACAACATCGCAACGGGACCGCCATTCTCGATGACAGAAAACGAATTGCTCGGTTACTGGCCCGGGCTCGAACGAGTCGATCACTACGACGACATCGACAATGGCCCGCCGAAGTTCCGCAATGCGGGTTTAACCGAAATGTTCGAGACCGTCTGGCGCTGAGCAAGAAAGCAGGGTCAGACCCTACTTTTCTGTCAGGGGACGGCGTTCACCGGACTCCGGCGTTCTTCGCGCCGTCGACGTAAAGCGACTATCAAAACAGCGGGCGCCAGCGCTGCAACTACATGCTTCAGCGCGTGGCCGCTCATTACGCCAGTCATCGCGTAGACGCCGGCGTCAAAATGTTCCAGTAACTTTGCAGCCACGTAGAAGCCAATGAGAATCCAGATCGAATCTGTCAGATCGGACACCTTGCGGTGCATGATGAGAATCGCGGGGATCAGCAGGATTGGCAGGAATTGTACGATGGCATACGGCCGCAAGTCGCCATTACCAGCGGATTCGGTCAGGTGCCAGTAGACGACGGACGCCGCTCCGATGATCAGCAATGGCAGCAACAGCATCCGTGCTGCTCGCACCGACAGGTATTCACCGATGACGATCGCGAGAAACGCGGCGAAACCGATTGTCATCGTCAGGCGGTCCCACAGCAGCGTTTCATTGGCAGGCGCAAGATGGAAGTAGCCGGAACCGAATGCGGTGATCGCGGTGCCCGCGAAGAACACGCGCCACGGCCAGCGCATTGCAGCATCGAAAACGACGTCCGGATAGCGCGTCACGAAGATCAGGCCGTACAGGCCGACAATCAGGAACGGCAGGTTGGATATCACGTTCCAGAAATTCGGCACACCGAGCATGCGGCGCGAGTCGGCAAACAGGTGGTAGGCAGGATCCTGCGCGATAGGCTCGACGAGGATCATCACCGCAACGATGATGATCACGGAGATCGCGATGTACCAGCGGCCCGAGCGAGCGCCGGTCATCGTCACGCCTCAGATGCCCATTTTCGTAAGGATATCGGCTATCTCACGCGTGATGCGTTCTGCCACGGGATGCGTGGCCGCGAAACGGGACTCGAGTTCCTTGGCCCGACTACCGGCCGAGGCACCGCTGCCGGCCGCGATTTCGTCCAGATCATCGTTGAGCTTCGAGAGTAACTCGCGTGTTTCCGCATCGATGTCCCCCGTAGCCTGCAGTTCCTTGTTGAGTTCCGTCAAAAGGTCGCGGATTCGTTCGCTGCTCACCATTTCACTCCCTGATCGGTATCAATTTCAGGCGACATCTTCGACGTCCTTCAATCGCAGTTCGTGTTGACTCACCGGCAATTCGCGAATGCGAATTCCGGTTGCATCGAAAATTGCATTGGTGAAGGCCGGCGCGATCGGGGGCGTGCCGGGTTCGCCACCGCCGCCCAGAGGTCCGCCACCGTTGATGATGTACGTCTCGACCGCCGGTGCTTCATTCATGCGCAACATGCGGTAGTCGTGGAAATTAGACTGCTCGACCGCACCGCCACTGATCGAAATGTCGCCGTAAAGCGCAGCTGTCAGTCCGTAGGCGATACCGCTCTCCATTTGTGCCGCGAGATTGTCCGGGTGAATCGCGTAACCCGGATCCACCGCACACACGATGCGACGGGCTTTCGGTTTGCCGTTTGTGATTTCGACATCGGCTACCTGGGCGACGATGGTGCCGAACGATTTGTGTAAAGCAATACCACGGCCGACATTGTCGGGCAGTTCATCGCCCCAACCGGCTCGCTCTGCCGCAAGGTCCAGTACGGCACGAAAGCGTGGTGAGTCGGCAAGCAATTCGCGGCGGTATTGGTACGGATCGCGGCCGGCGGCGATGGCCAGTTCATCGATGAAAGACTCGGTGAAGAACGCGTGCAGTGAGTGGTCTACACTGCGCCAGAAGCCCCAAGGGACATGCGTTTCGCTGTCGGTAAAGACAATGCGCTGAGCGGCGATGCCGTACGGTATATGCGGCGCCTCGATCGGGTCGTGCTTGTTGACGTAGTGGTTGTGCCACGCGACGGCATTGCCGGATCCATCGAGCCCACCTTTGAAGCGGCTGATGCTGGCTTGACGATAGTGATCGTGGCGCATGTCTTCTTCGCGCGACCATACGAGCTTGACCGGGTAGGGGACTTCGGCCGCGATGCGCGCTGACTGCACGGCGAAGTCGTCGAATGCGCGTCGTCCAAAGCCGCCGCCGAGGTATTGATTATGAAGTATGACTTGCGACTGACTCATGCCAATCGCTTTCGCGACCTGCTGCGCGAATCCGAGCGGGTTCTGCGTGCCGAGCCATAGCTCGCATTGATCGTCATGGATCCAGGCCGTGCAATTCATCGGCTCCATGGCTGCGTGAGCGAGGTATGGAACGCGGTATTCCGCTTCGACAATACGGTCCGCTGCGTCGAGCGCTGCAAGCGCGTTACCGGATTTCCGGTCCTTGCGTTCGTCGCCTGCGGACGCTGCCGCGTCCAGATCGTCGCCAAATCGCCGGAAAATCTGCTCCTGATCAGCGCCACTGTTGCCGCCATCACTGAACTCGACGGCAAGGCTCAGGAGAGCCTGTCGCGCTTGCCAGTAGCCGTCGGCGACGACGGCCACTGCGGTGTCGAGGTTTACTACCTTGCGTATCCCGGGCATGTCCTGGATGGACGATTCGTCGACCGAAACGACATTGCCGCCGAACACGGGCGCGGCCATCACGGTCGCATATTTCATGCCGGGCAGTTTCGCGTCGATGCCGAATTTTGCTGAGCCATTCACCTTCTGAGGGACGTCGAATCGGGCCAGCGATGTGCCCATGATGGCGAAATCATCACTGGCTTTGAGAATGGGTTTGTCCGGCATTGACAGGTCGGCAGCCGCGGGCGCGAAATGCGCATAGCTTGCTTTGCGATCGCTCGCCTCGTGATAAATCATGCCGCCCTGCGTCGACAACTCGGAGACCGGGACCTGCCATTCGTCGGCAGCGGCTTGCAGGAGTACCGTGCGAGTCGCGGCGCCCGTTACCCGCATCGCGATTTGGCCGGTCGTACGCACCGACGTGCTGCCGCCCGTAATTTGCAGTCCCATCCGCTGTGTCGCACGGAAGAACAGGCCATCGACTGAGTCGATCAGCCATGCCGGAAAATCGGCGCCCGGCATCGAATACTCGCGCGCCAGCGCGTAGTTGGCGAACTCCTTGTGCGCCGGCGCTTCCTCGAAGCGCACCTGCGACCAGTCGGCGTCCAGTTCGTCGGCAAGCATCATCGCGAGCGATGTGTGTACGCCCTGTCCCATGTCGGCATGTGGAATGATCGCCGTGATCGTGTTGTCCGGCCCGATCTTGAGCCACACGTCGAACAACTCATCGCCATCACCAGCGACCAACTCCCGGACCTTTCCCGAACGATCCCCGCGGCGTATGGCGACGCCGAAAACGACCACGCCGCCAGCGGCGACGCCCGTGGTAATGAAGGCACGCCGGGTCCATTTATTCATTGCTCG
Organism: Gammaproteobacteria bacterium; assembly: GCA_030641695.1. Classification (GTDB taxonomy): domain Bacteria; phylum Pseudomonadota; class Gammaproteobacteria; order Steroidobacterales; family Woeseiaceae; genus UBA1847. Next base: position 5,137 of record DAOWGY010000220.1, on the reverse strand, counting down.
TCTCCAGCGGCTCGAGCGCGTTGATGACAGCGGCGGCCCGCTTGATGCCCTTGCGGATGCGGGGGTAGGTGCCACAACGGCAGACGATGCCCGACATGGCCAGATCGATGTCGTGATCCGTTGGCGACGGAATCTTGTCGAGTAGCGCGGCCGCTGCCATGACCTGTCCGGACTGACAATAGCCGCATTGCGGCACTTGTTCGTCGATCCATGCCTGCTGCACCGGATGCAGACCCTGTTTGCCGCCGTTGACCCCTTCGATCGTAATTATCTGCTTGCCGGCCGCTGCGACTGCGGGTACTACGCAGGAGCGGATCGGTTTGCCGTTCAGGTGCACAGTGCATGCGCCGCACTGCGCAACGCCGCAGCCGAATTTCGTGCCGGTCAGCCCGACGTAATCACGGATGACCCAAAGTAGCGGAGTCGACGGGTCGACATCGATGGCGTGTGACTCACCGTTGATCGAAAGCGTAATCATCTGTTCGCGGCCTCGGATGGCTATCGCGGTCACCGTACTCCATGGCAGCAGCTCCGGCAAGCCGCTACGCGGTGCCCAATCAGGCTAGAATGCATAGCTCGAAATACTGCACTTTAAGGTGGCGAGTGAGGTCATTTCTGAAACAGATTCGCGGCGTGTTGACCTTCGCGGTGTTGACCATCAATACCGTGGTCTGGTTCGTGCCGCTGTTTCTGCTCGCGGTCCTCAAGTTGATTCTGCCCATCGCAGCGGCACGCAGTGTGATCACGCGCTGGTTGATGGCGGTCGCCGAAAACTGGGTCGCCGTAAACGCGCTCGCGCTCAGCGGATCGGGATCCCGGGACTGGCAAGCCAGCGGAATCGAGGAACTCCACCGGCGCGGCTGGTACCTCGTTGTCGCCAATCACCAGACCTCGGTCGATATCCTCGTTTTGCAGGTCGCATTCAATCGCCGCATTCCGCTGTTGAAGTTCTTTATCAAGCAGGAACTCATCTGGTTTCCGTTGCTCGGCATCGGATTTTGGGCGCTCGATATGCCATTCATGAAACGTCACTCAGCGTCGTACCTCGCAAAGCATCCACAGCAAAAGGGCAAGGATCTCGAGGCAACGCGTAAGGCGTGTGAAAAGTTCAGGGACACGCCGACCTCGGTCATCAATTTCGTCGAGGGTACACGCTTCACTGAGGAGAAAAGAACGGCGCGCAATTCGCCGTATCAGCATTTGTTAGCGCCGCGGCCGGGCGGTATTGCAATTGCGGTCTCCTCGATGGGGGAAGTGTTCGATGCCCTCGTCGACGTAACGCTCGTGTATCCAGATGGCGTACCGAAATTCTGGGACATGGTTTGTGGCGATCGGGTATCGGTTACCGTGGATGTTCGGGTGCGGCCGATCGATGCTGCATTGCTGGCCGGCGACTATCAGAACAATCGCGAATTCCGCCGCGACGTGCATCGCTGGCTGACCAGCCTTTGGCAGGACAAGGACGCCCGCATCGCTGCAATCAAAGGCCGTGTGGCGTAGACTGCAGGTAGCCAGATAACGCGTGGAGGGCGCGATGTCCGACAGCCGCCATTACGATACGGTCGCATTCGATGTGCGTGATAATGCCACGATGCTGTTTTTCGCAAAAACCACAGAGGGCGGCGATATCGATGACTATTTATTGCTCGTACGCACGATCGAAGATAATTTCGACGAGACGATGCACATCGAAATCAATGACAAGCAATTCGACGGGCATGACCTGCTGACGGAAGCGCGCTTGATTGGCAACACGCTGAAATTGATATTCAGCGGCCCCGTCGAGGCACTTGAAGGCGCCAGCGAGATCATGCTGACGTTCGCAGAAACTCCTGAAAATCTTTCCGGCATCGAAGTCGGCGCGTTTCGTGTACTCGGAGATACCCTGACCGGCGGCAATGCCTGATCCATGCTCGAGCTTCGACCCAACTGCACCGAGTAGCCGTAACGGTTTTGTCTTACAGTGTTTATATTCTGCGCTGCGCCGATGGCAGCCTCTATACCGGTATCGCGCTTGATGTCGCGCGCCGGCTCGAGGAGCACCAGGGCGGCAAGCGAGGTGCGAAGTACCTGCGCGGCAGGACGCCCGTCGAACTCGTTTTCGAGTGCAGTGCGGGCGCTCAAGGTGACGCACTACGCCTCGAGCATCGCATCAAGCAATTGAGCAAAGAGGACAAAGAGGCGCTGATCGCGGGCGCCATGTCACTCGAACGATTCGAGGACACCGGGCCGGTTCAGGCGTCCGGAGACTCTTCCGGGTAGAGCATCAGCGGTTCCCCGAACACCGGCAGGAACACCAGCGTGTCCGTGTCCCAGGTTCCACGGAATTCCTGCAGCCACTTAGCCGTGTTGACGAAGTTGTCGAGCACGGTCGGGAGCAACACGATTTCGCCGAAGGGACGTGTGTAGTTATCGAAGTGAATTGGAAACACACGCGCAGCACCGGTCGCTGTTACAAGGGCTTGCCAGTAACCCTCGGCATAGTCACGACCCAGGCCTTCGAGTAAGCCGACACCGAGCATGACGACATCCGCCTGTACGTCGTCGAGCGCACCTTCGACGTAGCCGGCACTGCCCTGCACGATCGTCGTGCCCTGCGGATGGCTCACGATGATCGTGTAACTGCCACCTTCGCGCCACGCTGTAACCGGCGCGGGCGTCTCCAGGGGCTCGTCGACGGTGCCCATCAGCGGCACAGAGCCGCGCAAGCCAATCGGTGCGTGAACGGATGGAATTAGTCGCACCGTGAAATTGCCGAACCTGTATTCCTCACCAGCAGCAACGACGGCAATCTGATCTTCGGGGACACCCGCGCCACGCGCGATATTGGCCGTGGATTCGGAACCGAGAATCGATGCGCTGCTGCGATTGGCGATCGCGCCGACATCCATGGCGTGATCGTAATGTGAGTGCGCAGGAATGATTGCCGCGAGCCGCTGCATGCGATATTCGTTCATGACGTAGTTGATCATCGGCGCGTCGCTCGCCACCGGAACTCGCATCAACGTATCGAACAGCGACGGGCGTGAAATAAATCCGTCAATCAGGATCTGGGTTTCGCTGTCGTCAAAAAGCAGAGTGGTTACGCCGAGCCAGATGACGGTGACCGCATTGGGCGCAATGACGTCGTTGACCGCGGGATGCAGCCCCGTGTCCGCAATGTCGGGTCGTGTTCGCCATGCCCATGTCAGGGCCGTGCCGAGCAACGCGACGATAGCCACGATGACGATGGCCGTCCTTATCGCGATGCGTTTGACGTCCTGTATCGTGACCGCCGCCATGTCGTCACGATACCATCAACCCATGGCGTGCGGCCTAACCGTTGGCGACTGATTGTCGGCCCGGACAATCGGATTCTTCGGGAGCCGTGAAATCGACGGCCTCGCCGGTCTCGAGCAGTGTTTTTAGTCCCGCGATGACATGCGCCCAGCCGCCCGAGATCATTGTCGCTGTCAGTGATCCTTCTTCGAGCTGGTCGTGGACGATGGTCAGGCGCGTCCCGACCTTTATCTCTTCAAGCGTGAATGTTACGCGTGACGGTGGGTCGTCGGCAGCCGCCGAGTCCCCCGTGAACTGCCAGGTGTAAGCGAGCTCATTCGGGTGGTCGGCGCGGAGTATCTCGCCTAGCACGACGATGTTGTCGTCTTCGTTTAGAAACTCGATTTTGCAGCCGGGCTTGAAGTCACTGCGAACACGGGTGTTGTGCCAGTACTGGCGCGTGAACTCCGCCGTGGTCAGGCCCTTCCAGACCTGCTCGGGCGGCGCGGCGATGAGGGTCATGTAGACGAATTCGGGTTTACTCATTGTCGTTCTCCTGTAAGGCGTCTCTTAGGTTCAGGATGGCCGCCGCGCGGTCGCCCGAGAATTTGTCGAGCCAGCGCCGATTGATCTCGGCAATCGGCACGGGGTTCAGGTAATGCAGCTTTTCCCTGCCATGCCACTGGCACGTAACCAGTTGTGCTTCTTCGAGTACCGCGAGGTGCTTGGTCGCCGATTGCCGGCGCATATCGAGGCCGTCGATCAGTTCCGTCAGGGTCTGGCCCTGCTTGCGGAACAAGCGGTCGAGCAATTTGCGCCGCGTGGGGTCGGCCAGGGCTTTGAATATCGCGTCCATTTTCGATAGGCAGCCAAAATACTGCATATCATTATGCAGCAATTTAGCTGCATGTCAAGGTAACGAATCCAAAGGAATATGTGGGCGAGCTTCCTGACATTAGATTTGTGCGGGACTTCGATCAGCCAAAGTCGCTGGCAATCGCTCCGGCTGTGAATTTTTCACCGTGGTCAATAACCCCTCCGCGGAGGGATTGTTGATCAGAGTGGAAATTGTATCGACATCGTCATCGTGGGTGTCCTCGGGACGATAACCGCAAGACGGTACAGCGATGCCATCGGGACGTTTGAAGACCCAGCGATCCCGGTAGTCCTTGTCGATACGAAAACCACCTTCATGCACAAGTTGATGATGGCGCGAGCAAAGCAACATCAGATTTTCGAGACTGGTCTCGCCGTCCTCATCCTCGACAATGACGACGGTATCGCCATCGCACGCGAGACGTTTTACCGACTCGATGGGCAAGCCAGATCGGCCCCTGCTTTCAATCAATGCCGAACGATCGACGTGAACCGTGACCTGGTAATTTTCTGACGTACCGGCGGAGGCCTCGCGTTGTCCATTGAGATAGGCTCTGGCCATCGTCACAAGGGCATCGGCCTGCCGGGCCGCCCAACTCTCCTCGGCAAACTCGGGGCTCGACGAGGCGTCTCTGGCCCGATCGAGGGCTTTGTCTATGAGTTCGCCGGTCTCGATCGGCAGCTCCACCGTGATGATCATCGTGCCGCGCTGGGGATCGCGTCGCAGGGTCAACGAACGCCCGGCGTGTGCTCGATTGGCTTCGTCCACAGAGGCGTCAGTACCGCAGCGTAACTCCCGGCAGCGTTCCTCGACCCGTGCCGCCGTGGTCTTCCGGGCAAAAGTCAGGAGATCCTCTTCGTTATCACTCCCGACTACTCGGGTAAGTGCCCGTACCTTGGAATACGACAGCTCACCATTGGCAAATGCCGTGGAAATCGCGGGCAGGGTCTTCAATGCGTGCGCCACGCGGACTTTTTCCCGTGCTGCGCTCAAGCTCAGATC
>DAOWGY010000357.1 GCA_030641695.1 Gammaproteobacteria bacterium | reverse complement strand
GGCCGCGGGCGAGATTCACACAGATTTTCAGAAAGGCTTTATCCGCGCCGAAGTGATTGCCTACGACGACTTCGTTGCGGGCAACGGCGAACAGGGCGCAAAGGAAGCGGGTCGCTTGAGACTCGAAGGCAAGGAATACATCGTCAAGGAAGCCGATGTGATGCACTTTCGATTTAACGTCTAGAGATCAGACTGCTCGTCACGTCCGACATGTGGCGGGCACGTACTTGTTGGGCAGCAAGGCGTCGCCGCTGCAAGACCAGGTAACGCTGCCGTTATTGTCGGCCGGTGTCATCGTCAGCACGGCGCCGATGATGTTCGGGTGGACCCGGTTGCCATAGGTGATCTCTATGGCTCCCGTCGCGACAAGCTCTACTTGCGTCACGTAACCGCCGACGATGCTGGCACCGAGCTCCACACCGGCTGACACGTTCGTGGTAGCGAATACGCCCTTTTCCTGATCGTACTCGGTCGATGCGCCCTTGACACTCGCATTCAGGTAAATTCCCTTGCCGACCTGCGTGCGGATCAGATAGTCGGTGTAGAGCGGAATCGCAATCGATGCGACGATGCCGATAATCGCGACCACGATCATCAGCTCGATCAGCGTAAACCCCTGTTGTTCTTTTCTCATGGTCTATTGTTCTCTCCGCTCGAGTGTTGCGGGAGTCGTTGAGGACACTCTGACAGGAATCATGCGTGCATGCGTCCCACTAAATCACGGCAAAAAGTGTGAACTCTGTCGGGTCTTATGTCAGAAGTGTTGGGGTTAGCTATGTCTGACGCACTTCCCGGAGCCAGTTGAGAGTGATTGTCGAGTTCCCGGTATTCGACATAAAATAGAAACCAATCGAAAGTCCAGGTCGTCTTGGAGGAGAAATGCAGATTCGTTTTGCCACTGTAGTTGCCCTGTTCACGGTGCTCATCTGCACCTGCTTAGCAGAGACCGGGCCTTCCGACATCACGCAGGTCGTCATGCTCGGTACGGGCACCCCGAATGCCGATCCACAGCGATCAGGACCCGCTGTTGCCATCGTTGTCAATGGCACGCCGTATCTCGTCGATTTCGGTCCGGGCGTCGTGCGGCGCGCCGCCGCCATGTCGCCGGCGTATGGTGGCTCGATTCCCGGGCTTGAGGTCAGGAATCTGCGCTATGCGTTCCTGACGCACCTGCATTCGGACCATTCAGCAGGGCTTTCCGATCTCATTCTTACGCCCTGGGTACTTGAACGGGACAAACCTCTGGAGCTCTACGGGCCGGACGGCATCGAGGAGATGGCGTCACACGTTCTCGAGGCCTACCGGGCGGACATCAACTACCGTCTTGACGGTCTGGAGCCTGCCAATAATGACGGCTGGCGCGTCAACGTACACGAGATCGAGGAGGGCATCGTATTTCAGGACGAGAACGTCAAGGTCGAGGCGTTCCGGGTGCGTCATGGCACCTGGCCGAATGCCTTCGGTTATCGATTCACGACACTCGACCAGGTCATCGTCATTTCCGGTGACGCGGCGCCCGATGAGGCCCTGGTGAAATATGCGAAAGGCGCGGATATCCTGATTCACGAGGTGTACTCGGTCGAGGGCTTCCAGCGCCGCGACGAGTACTGGCAGAGATACCACAGCACCAATCACACCTCAGCGCATGAGCTCGGCGAGATCGCTGCACGCGTTCAGCCGGGGCTGCTCGTCCTCTACCACGTGCTGTTCTGGGGTGCGAGCGAGGAGACAGTACTCAGGGAGATTCGCGAGAGGTACTCCGGCACAGTCATACTGGCCAACGACCTAGACGTGTTCTAGCGATTTATCGTGTTTATCGTGTGGCAAAGAGGCAATCCGTCTCGTATGCTTCCTCGAAACAATAAGAAAATACCGCCCCGCCTATCACGCAGGAGAAATTACAATGGACATAAAAAGAATATCCATCGGTACCCTGGTTGGCCTCATCGTGCTGTACGCACTTGGATTCGTGTTCTGGGAAATGCTGTTCGCGGATTTCTTTGCCGCAAATGAAGGCTCGGCGACAGGTGTCGACCGTGAAGCACCCATTCTGTGGGCATTGATCCTCGGCACGCTTTTGTATGCCGGGTTGATAGCCCTGGCGCTGGATTCTCGCGGCGCTACCTCGCTCGTCGACGGCGCCATAGTGGGCGCTGTCGTTGGATTCCTGGTCTGGGGCACGGCGGATCTCACTATCTTCAGCCTCACCAACCTGAACACCTTGACCGGTGCCATAGCCGACATCGTGCTCGAAGCCGTTCGCGCCGGTATCGCCGGCGCCGTGATTGCCGTGGTGCTGAGCAAGTTGGGGTCCGGACAGGCTGCCGCGGCTCAATGAGGCGTCTGAGCAGTGCCGCTGGCTGATGTCTTGACAGTCAGCGGCACCATCCGCACACTAGCGCCCCCAAATTTGCCGGTGATGTAGCTCAGATGGTTAGAGCGGCGGACTCATAACCCGCAGGTCGGTGGTTCACAAAATCGCCGGAAGCGATTTTGGACGCACGCAGTGCGCCCGCAGGGCGAGCGCCAGGGATGGCGCGAGTCAATTCCACCCATCGGCTAGAATGCCAATG
>DAOWGY010000171.1 GCA_030641695.1 Gammaproteobacteria bacterium | reverse complement strand
AGGCGGCACCCGAGCCGTCAAACATGGCGCCCGCGCGGCCAACCTCCACGCGTTCCGGCGCGACGGCCGCAGTCGGATCAACGCGACGCCAGCCTTGTCCGGCGAGCCATACCTCGGTCCAGGCATGGGCATCCGCCTGGCGCACGATGAGGCGGCCCCCAACGGGATTGAGTTCGCCACCCTGGTATCCGAGCACGATGCGTGCGGGAACGCCGGCCGCGCGCATCATGACCGCGAATGCGGAGGCGTAGTGTTCGCAAAATCCCTGTCGCGTCTCGAACAGGAAGCGATCAACTGGATCGCTGCCGAGCGGTGGCGGTTCGAGCGTGTAGTAATATTCTTCATTATTGAATTTCGACAGCACGGCGCGAATGAAGGCCTCGTCGGACACAGCGCTGGCGCGCATCTCTCGCGCCAACGCGGTTGTACGTGGATTTCGTGTGGCGGGAAGCCGCAGGTACCAGCCCAGGCGATTCATGTCGATGTCGACATCGCTGCGGTACTCCGTGTACGACACGACGTCGTAAGCGATACGCTGATCGATTGGCTGCATACGCGCGAGCTGCTGTTGCGGACCCAGGAATGTGCGTTCCAGGGTCCAAAGGTATGGGATGTCGAGCGCAAATACCCAGTGTTGCCGTGTGGGTTCCAACGTCACCTGGTAGCTCACGGCTTCACCGCTGACATCCACATTTTTGCGTGCCCCGGTCGCGAAGACCGGTTCCCGGTTGCCGGACCAGGCGCGGCCGTCGAAGCGGTGCAGCACCAGTCCCCGCCAGTAGCGGTCACGCGGTGCGGGCACCCGGCCATCGAATCTCACGCGGAATGCCACGGCGTCGGACTGCGACAGCGAACTGATGTCGCCCGGACTCATCGTGTCGCTGAGCCCGGACACGGCCATACTGGTGTCGATCGGTACCGACCAGAACGGTGTCGCGATGCGGGGGAAGAAGATCCACATCGCGATCGCCAGTGGTGCGGCGTAGATGAAAAGACGACCGCTCGTCCGGAAGCTGTAGCGCACGGTTTCCGACGTGTCCGCCGACATCCTGAGCCAGGCTGTCATGATCAGTACGATACCGATCACCAGGTAGGGCAGCGACCACAGGTACTGTTCTCGCAACAGTGCGGACATGACCAGGAATATTGCGATGAACAACAGTACGAACTGGTCGCGCCGGTGCCGTGTTTCCAGGAGCTTCAATGCCGCCATAATGGCGAGCAGGGCCGATCCCGGGCCGACGCCGCTGATCGTCCTGTAGGTGCCGAGTACGCCGAGAAAACAAATCAGCGCCAGAGCGGCGCGTAACAGTGTCGGCGGCACGGGCTTGCGGCGGACCTCGATCGAATAGCGCCAGAGTGCGCAGGCGATCAGTGCTCCTGTGATCCACAGTGGTATGAACGGCACGTGCGGCAGCAATGAAAAAGCCAGCGCGACCAATGTCCATGGCAGGCTGGCCAGCAGCGAACCGTCGGTTCCACGTGCCTTAGCCACTGCCGGACCCCAGTCCGTGAAGTGCAAGTGCCTCGAGACAGCGGCGCCGGTGCTGTTCGCCGTGGGCGGGCGCGAAAGCGTGCGCGGGCAGGCGCAGTCCGTAGTCCTCGTTGGTACGGTCAGCGTCAACGACCCAGCGCGTCAGGATCGACAGGCGCTCTTCGAGGTCGTCGCTCGCGACTTCGTCGAAGTCGAACCACTGGCTGCTCATGTCGGCCCCCGCGAACTGCTTCGACAGCAGTTGTCCGCTACGTGCATACGCTTTCCAGGCCACGTTTCGCGGCGAATCGCCAACATTGAATTTGCGCAGTCCTGCGAAGTCTTCCTCACCGCGGGCATCGTGTTGCCGGTGACCCAGCGCCGTCTGTGACACAGGCGGCTCGGGCGCGTGTTCGACGGGGTTCGGGTAGACGAGTCCCCTGGGCTCCATATGCAACCAGGCCCAGGAGCGAAACAGCTCGAAGGGAAACAGCGTGCGTATGCCGAAGCGATCCAGTGAAATCCAGCCACGGCGCCCGGTTTTCACGGCCAGGATCATTATGCGGCTCTCGCCCGGCTGCAGGTCGTGGATGTCACTTTGCGCCGCATCCGTGTAGAGGCGAATTCGTTGCCGGGGACTCTTCGAGCGATTCGTTACCGCGATCCTGAACTGTGCGGCCTGCCCTGCAAACACCGGTTCCGTGCCCGCGAAGCTCAACTCGAGTCCGACAAGATTGCGCTGGCACTGGTGCATGGCGACGAATCCGATGCCGATCAGGATGAATGTCAGGACAAACGAGAGATTGTTGTTGTAGTTCATCGAGCCGAGCAACATCGCGAAAGTCATGAGCGCGAAGACCAGGCCGACACCGGTGGGCAGGATATACACGCGCCCGGGACGCAACTCGGTGACTTGCGGATCGATGCCCTGACGCTTACGCGCCCAGCGCTGAACGCGCCGACTGGCGGCCGCGTTGACGCCCGGGATCAGGCTTCTAGGGGATGGCCACCGAATCGAGGACATGCTGGCACATCTCTGTCGGACTGCGGAAGTTGGTGTTGCCTGCCGGTTTCAGTCGATGTCCGGCGATAGCGCCGAACACGGCCTGGACGTCGTCCGGGAAAACTCCGGAATGGCGTTCTACAAATGCATGCGCTTTGGCCGCGGCTGCGAGCGCTTGCGCTCCGCGCGGCGATAGTCCGATTTCGATATCGGGCGATTCGCGTGTTTGCCGCACAAGCGCCTGGATATAGTCGACGAGATGGTCGCTCATGTGCACTTTTGATGTTGCTGCCTGCAGTTCGAGCAACATGTCGGGCGTCATCGCCGGCTCCGTGCTTTCGAGCATTGTGCGACGGTCGTCCCCGGTAATCAGTTCGCGCTCGTTTTCCGCATTCGGATATCCCAGCGCGAGTCGCATCAGGAAACGGTCGAGTTGCGATTCCGGGAGCGGGAAGGTGCCAATCTGATCGGCGGGATTCTGTGTCGCGACAACGAAGAACGGCTTCGGTAGTGCGCGCGTATTGCCGTCGACCGACACCTGTGCCTCTTCCATGGCTTCGAGCAGTGCGCTTTGCGCTTTCGGGGTAGCGCGATTGACCTCGTCGGCCAGGACCAGTTGCGCAAATATCGGGCCGGGCTGAAACTCGAACTCGCCGGCATCCTTTTTGAATACCGACACGCCGACAATATCCGCCGGCAGCAGGTCACTGGTGAACTGGATACGCCGATAACTGAGTCCCAGCACTCGTGCGAGGGCCTGCGCGAGCGTCGTCTTGCCGAGGCCTGGCAGGTCTTCGATCAGCAGGTGTCCGCGGGCGAGCAGGCAGGCGAGAGCCAGCGCGATCTGCGCGTCCTTGTCGAGGATAATGCTGCCCAACGCATCGCGGGCGCGCTCAAGCGCCTGGCGACCGCCATCTTTACCGAGTGGCACTTTTTCGAGCGTACTTCCGCCTTGCATAGCTTGCTCCAGCAATCCTGCCGCCGGTTGGTTCGGTGGCCCGACCGATCAGCACCATGGTCGCCAATTGGCCGTGCAATTGCACTTGCCCGCCGGCCAGATTGTGATGCAGTACTCAGAAAGAGCGGCGTCAGTCGAGTTCGTCGAGCTTGTCCAGTTGCTCATTGAACTGCGCGATCTGCCGCTCGAACTCGTCCGCGCGCTGCTTCTCCAGTGTGACAACGTCGGCGGGTGCGTTGTTCACGAAATTCGGGTTATCGAGCTTGCCGCGCGTGCGCGCGAGGTCAGTCTCGATCTTGTCGCGCTGCTTGCCGAGGCGCCGGCGTTCGGCATCGACGTCGATAATACCCTTCATTGGTACGAGCAAACGCATGTCGTCGAGCAGGGCAGTCGCAGACGCCGGAGGTTGTTCATTGCCGGCCAGTACTGTCACGGACTCCACACGACCGACGCGAGCGAGCAACAATGTGTGTTGCTGCACGCGCCGTTGATCTTCGGCTGACGAGTCTTGCAGGATGACTGGCAATCGCTTACCCGGTGAAATGTCCATTTCACCGCGAATCTGGCGGACGCCGAGAATGAACTTCTTGAGCCATTCGATATCGGCGACCGCATCGTCGTCGTGTGTGTACTTCGCCGTTTGCGGATACGGCTGCAGCATGATTGTTGACGCTTCGATGCCGGCCCGAGGTCCGACCTGTTGCCAGATCTCCTCGGTGATAAACGGCATGATCGGATGCAACAGGCGCAACAGTCCTTCGAGGGTTTCGATCAGCGTGCGGCGTGTGCCACGTTTCGCATCGTCCGAAACGTCGTCGGATTGCAGCACGGGCTTCGACAATTCGAGATACCAGTCACAGAATTCGTGCCACGTGAATTCGTAGATTGCCTGGGCGACGAGGTCGAGGCGATAAGCGTTGAAGTTTTCCTGCACCGACGCCACTGTCCGATCGAAGCGAGTGCGTATCCAGCGGTCCGCTGCGCTGAGTTCGGCGTCGCCAACATCGAGTTGTTCCGTATTCATGAGCACGTAGCGCGCGGCGTTCCAGAGCTTGTTACAGAAGTTCTTGTAGCCCTCGATACGGCCGAGGTCGAAGCGAATATCGCGGCCGGTCGTCGCGAGT
>DAOWGY010000041.1 GCA_030641695.1 Gammaproteobacteria bacterium | reverse complement strand
TGGCGTCATTCGCTCACGGTATCGAGCAACCGCTTGATGTCCCTGGCATCGGCCAGCTAAAGGTAGACACAGCTTATGGCGGTGACAGTTTCGTCGTCGTCAATGCTGAAGGGCTGGGCTTCGACCTCGCGCCCAGGGAGGCCAGGGATCTTGCGGAACTCGGCGTGAGGATATCCGACGCCGCGACCGAACAACTTGGCTTCGAACACCCGGAGAACCAGGACTGGAAACACTTTTCGTTCTGCCTGTTTGCCACGCCTATCACCAGGAATGGCGACATGCTCGAAACGCGTCACGCCGTCGCGATCCGGCCCGGCAAGATCGATCGCTCACCGACCGGCACAGGCGTCTCCGCCCGACTGGCCCTGTTGCACGCGCGTCAGGCGATCGCGCCCGGCGAGTCGCTGCTGGCGCGTTCGATCATCGACTCGCAATTTATCGGCCGCATCGAAGCCGAGACAATGGTCGGAGAACTGCCAGCCATCGTCCCGAGCATCGAGGGACGCGCGTGGCGCACGGGCACGCGACAAATATACGTGGATCCCGGTGATCCCTGGCCGCAGGGCTATCGTATCGCTGACACCTGGCCTGGCGGCTAGTCCGTTACCGCGGCCACGCACAGATCGGTTCTCGTTACCCACTCATCGCCGTGTAGTTAGGATTGCGTATGGCAGCGACCGTTGCGATTTGCTATTGCTGATTGCGGGGACATTGCAGGGGAGCCGAAATGAAAACCTCAATCCTGTTGATTGCTGCGCTCGCGGCGACGATGCTCACTTTGGGCGCTTGTACGTCTTTCTGGCAGGGAACCGCCGGGACCACTCGACAAGGCGTATCCAGCAGCCTGGTCGAATACCTGTATCCGGCCGGTGAGACGCCGCCACCATACGAGGACAATGTTCCATCACTTGCTTTGCCGCTCAGGGTAGGCGTCGCATTTGTGCCGCCAAGCAGCCACTCGGACATTCCCGGTGTGGGCGAAGCGACCAGGATCGAGTTGCTCAATGAGGTGCGCCAGCACTTTATCGATCTGGATTACATCAGCGATATTCAGGTAATCCCCGATACCTACATGCAGGGCAGCCGTGGCTTTACGGGGCTGGAGCAGGTCGCGAGGCTGTACCAGCTCGATATCATTGCGCTCGTATCCTACGACCAGGTTGTTGCAAGCGACGATACCAAATCGTCCATTCTTTACTGGACCATCATCGGCGCCTACTTTATCGAAGGCAGCAAGAACGACGTTCAGACATTCGTCGACACGGCCGTATTCGACATTACATCAAGGCGACTCCTGTTTCGTGCGCCGGGCATCGACACGTCCACCCGCAGGTCGACTCTGGTCGAGAGCAATGAGGAACTGCGCGAGGAACGCGTGGAGAGTTTTGATCGCGCCATGGCCGATATGACCGTCAACCTGCAGAGCGAGCTCGAACGCTTCGAGACAAAACTTCGGGATGATCCGACTGTCGCCCAGGTCGACCACAGCGGCATGGGGGGCGGAGGCGGCGGAGCTTTTTCGATGATGATGCTCCTGACGTTGCTCCTGACATCACTGGTTGCGGCGCTCAGGACTCGCAATCGATGACGGCGGCTAAATAGGCAACACCGTCGAGTGCTTGATCTCCGAGAGCGAAATACTCGAATTGACCTCCTGAATTCCGGGCAACTGCGATAGCCGCTCGAAAAAGAATTGCTCGTAGGCTTTTATGTCCTCGGTAACGATGCGCAACAGAAAATCGACGTTGCCGAGCAGTACGTAACAATCGAGCACCTCGGGATAGCTCTTCACGGCTTCGGCGAATGCCGCGAGATTGCTGCGGCCGTGTGAAGTCAGTTTGACGTGTGCGAACACCATCGTATTCAGACCGATTTTTTCCCGGTCGATCTTGACGGCCTGATCGCGAATGATCCCCTCGTCCCGCATTCCTTGCATACGCCGCCAGACTGCAGACTGCGACAGCCCGATCCGCTCGCCGATCGCCGAGGCATTGATGCCGGGCTCCGACTGCAATAAATCGAGTATTTTCCGGTCGACCTGATCGATGTGAAATGATTGCATGATTAATTACGATTATTATCTTATATCGCATAAATTATGCACTTAATACCGATTTATGACAAGTAATTGCAACAAATATGGGCCTTTGACGCGATATATTGTCTTCCGGTAAACGTGAATCCGGGGATTATTATGGGCGTATTCAATCATCCTGAGTTCGATCATCACGAGTCGATCAGTTTCATCGACGATCCCGCCACCGGTCTCAACACAATCATCGCGATTCATTCCACGGCACTCGGCCCCGCCGCCGGCGGTTGCCGTCGCTGGGTCTACGCCAACGACGAGGCAGCACTGACTGACGTGCTGCGACTGTCTCGTGGCATGACCTACAAGAATGCGGTTGCCGGCCTGCCGTTTGGCGGCGACAAATCCGTCATCCTCGGCAGCGACGCCGCACCCAAGTCGCCAGAGTTGTTCCGTGCGTTCGGTCGCGCCATTGAATCCCTGGCCGGCCGCTATATTACGGCGGAAGACGTCGGTATCTCCGTCGATGACATGCGCATCGTGCGTGGCGAGACGAAATTCGTGTCCGGGCTGCCACAAAGCGGCAACAGCGCGGGTGGTGATCCTTCACCGTGGACAGCGCTGGGAGTGTTCCTCGGCATCGAAGCCGCAGCCGCGTCGCGACTCGGCGCCGATTCGATGCACGGCCTGACCGTCGCGATACAGGGTGTCGGCAACGTCGGCCTGCATCTTTGCAGGTTGTTGCACGATGCCGGCGCAAGACTCGTTATCGCCGACGTCAACCCTGGCAGCCTGCGGGCCGTCTGCAAACTGATGCCGGCAGAAATCGCATCGCCGCAGGAAATACTTTTCAGCAAGGTCGACGTGCTCGCGCCCTGCGCGCTTGGAAACGTGTTGGATTCGGAGACGATTCCACGCATTCGCGCCAATATCATCGCCGGCGCGGCCAACAACCAGCTTGCGACAGCTACCGACGGCCGTCTCCTGGCTGAAAGCGGCATTCTGTATGCGCCCGACTACGTCATCAACGCCGGTGGCGTGATCAGCGTGGCACATGAATATCTCGGCGGGAGTTCCGAGGACCAGGTGCGTGCCGAAGTCAGTCTTATTCCCGGTCGATTGCAGGACATTTTCAGGCAAGCCGAGGGCGGCAGCGAACCCACCAATGTCATCGCAGACAATCTGGCGCGTCGCATCGTCGCAAATAGCAACAAAAACAAGGCCATGCATGACTCAACAGACAATCGCCGTATCGCGTAAAATACCGCGGCTGTCGCTCGAAGAAAAAAAAGGGGGAACACGCACCGGATGGCGACCAAGAAATCTCGACTGTACATTCCACGCCCGATGGCGCGGCCGGGTGACGAGCCCGATTTCAGTTATCTCGACCTGGCGGATGCGGGTACGATCGACAAGCCATCGATCAACGCGCGTACACGCGATATCGAATACCTGAGCAGCGGGCTCGTGCGCATTCTCGATGATGAACATCGAGCCGTCGGCCCATGGAATCCGGGCATCGACGCCGCTGATTTGCAGATCGCACTGCGCTGGATGCTGTTGAATCGCGCATTCGACAAACGCATGTTTCAGATTCAGCGCCAGGGTCGAATCTCTTTCTACATGGAAGCAGCTGGCGAGGAAGCCGTCTCAATCGGCGCCGCCATGGCGCTACGTGCGGGTGATATGTGCTTCCCGTCGTATCGTAACCAGGGCCTGTACATGTACCGCGGCGTGAAACTCGTCGACATGATGTGCCAGTGCCTGTCAAACACGAAGGACATGTGCAAAGGCCGTCAACTTCCGATCATGTACCACTCGCGCGCCGGCAACGTCTTTTCGATCTCCGGCAACCTCGCGACGCAGTATCCGCATGCCGTCGGCTGGGCGATGGCGTCGGCAATCAAGGGCGAAGACCACATCGCCGTATCCTGGCTCGGCGACGGCAGCACGGCGGAAGCCGATTTCCATCACGCCCTGACGTTCGCAGCGGTTTACCAGGCGCCGGTCATCCTCAACGTCGTAAACAACCAATGGGCGATTTCAACGTTTCAGGGAACAGCCGGAGGCGAACGACGCCCTTTTGCAGCGCGCGGACTCGGCCTCGGCATCCCGGGTATTCGTGTAGACGGCAACGACTTGCTTGCCGTCTACGCGGTAACGCTGTGGGCAGCCGACCGTGCACGTCGTGGTGGCGGACCGACGCTGATCGAAAACGTAACGTATCGCGCCGGTGCGCATTCGACGAGTGACGACCCGACCAAGTACCGCCCCAAAGACGAGTGGGCGGCGTTTCCCCTTGGCGACCCGGTCGAGCGCTTGAAGCAACACCTGATCGCCGAGGGTCACTGGTCCGAGGATAAACAATCAGCACTCGAAGAAGAGCTCAAGGCCAAGGTACTCGCCGCCTGGAAGGAAGCACAGCAGTACGGCACGATGACCGAGGGCCCGTTCCTCGATGCAGCGACAATGTTCGACGACGTTTACGCCGAGACCCCATACCACCTGGAGTCGCAGCGCCGGCGCATGCGTGCAATCGAAAGCGGCAATGGCGACAGTTCGGATGGAGGCACCTCGTAATGCCTCAGATGAACATGATCGAGGCGATTCGCTCCGCGCTCGATATCGTCATGGACCAGGATCCGAACGTTGTCATCCTCGGCGAGGACGTAGGCTATTTCGGCGGCGTTTTCCGATGTACGGACGGGCTGCAGAGAAAGTACGGCGATCATCGTGTCATCGATGCGCCGATTGCCGAAGGCGGCATCATCGGTGCCGCGATCGGCATGGGTGTCAACGGCCTCAGGCCTGTCGCCGAGATTCAGTTTGCGGACTACATTTACCCGGGCTTCGATCAGATCGTCAGTGAACTCGCGCGGTTGCGATATCGCTCCTGTGGCGAGTTTTTCTCACCGGTGACCATACGCACGCCCTGCGGCGGCGGTATCCGCGGCGGCCAGACCCACTCGCAGAGCCCCGAGGCCATCTTCGCGCACGTCAGCGGCATCAAGACAGTGATGCCGTCGAACCCCTACGACGCGAAGGGACTTCTGATCAGCGCGATCGAAACCGACGATCCGGTGCTGTTCTTCGAACCGAAGCGTATTTACAACGGACCATTCGACGGCGACCCCGAGAAACCGGCGGTATCCTGGAGCGCGCATCCCAAGGGAGAGGTGCCCGACGGTTACTACACGGTGCCAATCGGCACGGCCGAGGTCGTGCGCGAAGGCAGCGAAATGACGATCATCACGTATGGCACACTCGTGCATGTCGCGGTTGCCGCGGCGGAAGCGACCGGCGTTGACGTTGAAATCGTCGATGTGCGTTCAATCGCACCGCTCGATACCGAGACGCTTGTTGCTTCGGTCAACAAGACCGGGCGCTGCATGATCGCGCACGAGGCGACTCGCTTCGGCGGCTACGGAGCAGAACTCGCAGCCAGAATCCAGAAAGACTGTTTCTGGAATCTCGAAGCCCCGATCGGCCGAATCGCAGGCTGGGATACGCCCTACCCGCACGCGTTCGAGTGGCAGTACTTTCCGGGCAAGAAACGTATGGTCGCCGGCATTCGCAGCTTGATGGAGGTTGAATGAGCGAGTACATATTCAAACTCCCGGACCTCGGAGAAGGCACGGTCGAGTCCGAGATTGCCGAGTGGTTCATCGCCGTGGGTGACCAGGTAAGCGAGGAAGATCTCGTCGGCACGATGATGACCGACAAGGCCGCGGTCGAGTTGTCCTCACCCGTATCCGGCAAAGTCGTGAAACTCGCCGGCGAACCGGGCGACATCATCGCGGTCGGCGCAATGCTCGTCGTCTTCGACACCGAGGCAGCGCCTGCCGCTGAGGCCAGATCTGATACAGCAGCCAGTGCCAACGGTGGCGGCGCGTCTGACCTGGCGGAACCCGATCCTGTACCACAGCCCGAGCCTGCTGCGGAAATTCCGTCAGGCCGGTCTCGCGTCATGACATCCCCTGCGACGCGCCGCAGGGCCAAGGAAGCGGGTATCGAACTGATGCTGGTACCCGGTTCGGGCCCGGGCGGGCGCATCACTCGCAAGGATTTCGACCAATACGTCAAGCGCCAGGTGATCGCGGGCGCGCCGGCGGCAACGGTCGCCGCGGTCCAGGCAGTGCCTGCAACCACCGAAGTCAAGGTCATCGGCCTGCGACGCATCATTGCCGAGCGCATGTCGACCTCGAAACGCGAGATTCCACACTTCGCCTATGTCGAAGAAATAGACATCACCGAGCTCGAGGCGCTCAGGAAACACCTCAACAGCAAGAACGCGGATCCGTCCCGGCGGCTGACACTGCTGCCGTTCCTGGGGCTGGCACTGATGCGGGCTTTGCAGGACTTTCCACAATGCAATACGACCTATGACAAGGAGCGCAACGTCTTGCTACGGCATGGTGCCGTGCATCTCGGCGTCGCGACGCAGACACCGGACGGCCTGAAAGTCCCGGTCATACACAACGCGCAGTCGCACTCGATCGACGGACTTGCCGCAGAGATAAGACGCGTCTCCCAGGCCGCAAAGGACAACAGCGCGAAGAAAGAGGAGCTCAGCGGCTCGACGATAACCATTACGAGCCTCGGCAAGCTGGGCGGTATCGTATCGACACCGGTCATCAACCAGCCTGAGGTCGCCATCATCGGGGTCAACCGCGCCGTAGAGCGTCCGGTCATCCTCAACGGCCAGATTGCCGTGCGCCTGATGATAAATCTGTCGTCATCGTTTGATCACCGCTTCGTAGACGGTTACGATGCCGCGGCCATGATCCAGAGCATCAAGGAGATGCTCGAGCATCCGGCAACGATTTTCCTTCCGTAGACACCTACAGGACACACACAATGACAACTAGCACTCTGGGCCAGGCCCTAATCCTGCTGCTGTGCGCAGCGGCCACGACGGCAATCGCCGAGCAACAAGAAGAACTCGATCGGCCTTCTTTCCACGCCAGCCAGTCCATGATGGTCACGGCTACGGTCGAGGCGATCAATCACGAGACTCGGGAAGTCACTCTGAAGCGATCGGACGGCGAAATAATTTCGTTTGTTGCCAGCGAGGAAGCCCGCAACCTGGACCAGGCTAAAGTCGGCGACATCGTCAACGCGGAGTACGTTGAGTCATTGTCAGTCGAGGTTGTTGCCAACGAGGGCTACGAACCCGAGGCTGGCGAAATGCAGGCGATGGCGCGCACCAAGGCAGGTGAGATGCCGGGTGTCGCCGCAATCAACACCAAAGTCGCGACCGCAACGGTCGAAGAGATCAATATAGAAGCCAATACCTTCAAGTTGCGAGGACCGGACGGCACCGTCAACGAGTACGTCGCCCGCAATCCAGCGAACCTCAAAAGAGCAAAGGTCGGCGACCTGGTCATATTCACGGTAACGACGGCTGTCACTATCGTTGTCGAGGCCGCTCCATCCGAGTGACGGGATGAAGTGAGCGAGTTCCTGTTCGCCCCGGCGCCGCCGGTCTCGGTCGAGATCGACGGCGCCGACGTTCGACTCCCGGTCAATCGCGTTTTTTGTGTGGGCCGCAATTATGCGGCACACGTCAAAGAGATGGGCTTCGACCCGGACCGGGCAGAGCCCTGCTATTTCACCAAGTCGAATCTCGCCGTCGTGCCATCAGGCAGCGAGATCCCCTACCCGCCCGGCACCAGCAACTATCAACACGAAATCGAACTTGTCGTCGCGATCGGGGCGCCGGGATTCGAATTGACGGTCGATAACGCATATTCGATCGTCT
>DAOWGY010000131.1 GCA_030641695.1 Gammaproteobacteria bacterium | reverse complement strand
TTCGAGGCCAGCATCGTCTATCGCCCACTGCATGGCGATGTAGGCATACGCCGCCGCGTCGCCCATGAAGCGACGCACCTTGCGATCGATATGCTCTTTAGTATCGATATTGACGCTACCGGATACCTGGCTGCGCAGACCCATTTCCCTGAAGGACTCGTTGGCTACGATGCCCGATCGTCCGTTCTTCAGAGAGTCAGTAATTTCTTCCGCAGAATTACCAAGACACGACACCGCACCGATGCCGGTCACAACGACTCGCCTCATGAGAAGTCCTTAGAAATTATCGGTTGATTGGAACAGGCCGACCCGCAGGTCCTCGGCCTTGTATATCTCGCGGCCGTCCACCGACATGCTGCCGTCGGCAATAGCCATCGTGAGCTTTCGCGAAATGACACGCTTGATGTCGAGCTGGTAGGTCACGAGTTTCGCCTTCTGCAATACCTGGCCGGTGAACTTGACCTTGCCCACGCCAAGCGCCCTGCCGCGCCCTTCGTAACCGGCCCAGCAGAGGTAGAAACCGACGAGTTGCCACATCGCGTCGAGCCCGAGGCAACCCGGCATTACGGGATCACCCTCGAAATGACACTCGAAAAACCACAGGTCCGGGTGAATATCGAGCTCCGCTCGAAGCTCACCTTTACCATAGGCGCCACCATCGGATGAAACAAGCGGTATGCGGTCCACCATAAGCATCGGCGGCTTGGGCAGCCGGCCGTTTTCTTTGCCGAACAACTCGCCGTGGCCGCTCTTGATGAGTTCCTCAAAGTCATAGGAACTCTTACGCTCCGGTTCTAACGGTGCAATATCAGTCATAGGTCTGACCATACGCCCTCCGGCGTGTCCTGGTGCATGCCGCGCAATATGCGCTTCGATTACCCCTCAATTTTATAAGTTCCAGCCGCTAAAGGCTTTTGAAATCGCGCCAATCTACGCGGAGTTCGCGGCGGGCAGCGCGGATGCTTTTTCGGGGAAGTACGCCAGCTAGGTCTTGTCGTAGTCGAGCAGGACGCTCTCCGATACCGGCCGGGACTGGCATGCGAGCACGAAACCGGCCTTGATCTCCCACGGCTCCAGGCCGTAGTTGGCCGCCATCGTGACCTCGCCCTCGCGGACGTGACAGCGGCAGGTCGCACAGACGCCACCCTTGCAGGAGTACGGCAGTTCGATGCCATGTTCCGCGGCCGCGTCCACAATATTTTCGTCGTCGCGCCGCATTTCGAATGCTTTCTTGTGGCCGTCCATGATCACCGTGATGCTCGCATGGTCTGCCGCCTTGCCGGCCGCAGCGACTTTGGCCTCGCCCTTGCGCGGCACGCCGAAGCGTTCGGCATGCACGCTGTCCGGGTCGAATCCCAGTTCGACCAGCGTGTCGGTCACCGTGCGGATCATCGTGTCCGGGCCGCAGACAAAAGCCGCGGCGGAATCCAATCCCTTGCAGAAGTGTGCATAAAGCTCTCTGACCTTATCGGCGTCGAGGCGTCCGGCCGCGATAGGGAACTCCTGGTCTTCCTGGCTGAATACGAACTGCAGCTGTAGCCGCTCGGGATAGCGATTCTTGAGCGCATACAGATCCTCGATGAACATCGTCGTCGTCTGTTTGCGGTTGCCGTAAAAAAGCACGAATCGGCTTCCCGGCTCGTAGTCCAGGACGGACTTGATGATCGAGAGTATCGGCGTGATACCGCTGCCAGCCGCGAAACCGATGTAGTCCCTCGCATTCGCCTTGTCGAGATCGATGCGGAAGCGACCGCCCGGCGGCATCGCATCGAGTGTGTCACCGACCGAGAGCGTCGAGGCGGCGTACTCCGAAAACGCGCCGCCTGGTTGTACGCGGACGCCGATTTCCAGGGGCCGTTCGTCGACGCCCGAGCAGATGCTGTAGGTCCGGCGCAATTTCTTGCCGTCAATGGTGATTGCAAACGGCAGGTGTTGCCCGGGCAGGAATTCGTATTCGCCTTCGAACTCCTCTGGGACGCGCAGCGCAATCCGGACCGAGTCCCGGGTCTCGCGTTCGATGCGTTCAATAGTCAGTGGGTGAAATTGTTTCATACGCTCAGTTCTCGTTGGAGCGCTTCTGGAAGCGCGATCCGGTTTCGTCGCAGTCGCGGTTCGAGAACCGCTCCAACATTGGTGCCAACCGTTGGAGCGGTTCTTGAAGCGCGATTGCGGCAGGCTAAAACAGGTCGCGATTCGAGAAGCGCTCCAACATTAAATGCACTTGAAATATTCAAACGGCTCTAAACAATCGCTGCACTTGTAGGCCGCCTTACATGCGGTCGAACCGAACTCGCTCACG
>DAOWGY010000136.1 GCA_030641695.1 Gammaproteobacteria bacterium | reverse complement strand
TCGACCCGGAATAGCCGCCGTCTTCGACAAACTCGCGAAACTCGCTATTCGTGACCAGCCGCGCTCCGATGCTGTGCTCGTGTAACAACGCATCGTGGCGTGGCGTTTCGTTGTCGAAATGAAAGCCGTCGCCGGTCGCGCCAACCTGACGAATGCCACTGTCACCGTGTATATAGGAGTAGCTGTCTACCGGCCTGGATGCCGGCGTTGTCAGGTTCGGAGCGAAAGCCGGCCGCATCGGGTTGCACGACAATACGTGCTTGATGTCGGTCAATAACAACTCCTGGTGTTGTTGTTCGTGGTTGAGCCCGAGCATAACCACCGTTCTCAATTCGTCGTCATCGGCGCGATCGTTCAGCAGGCGCATCATGTTGTCGTCAATGTGCGTGCGATAGTCGATGATCTCGCGGAGCGTCGGTCGTGACAGCAAGCCACGCTTCGGGCGTGCGTGCATTTGACCTGCCGTGTAGTAATAAGAGTTGAACAGGAAATCATAATGGTCATTGTGACGCTGGTAGTCCGCGACATTCTCCTCGATCACGAAGCGCTCGAAGAACCAGGTCACATGTGCGAGGTGCCACTTGGTCGGGCTGACGTCGGGCATTGACTGCACGACCGTGTCCTCCGGCGCAAGGTCTGCAGCCAGCTTGACGCTGGTGTTGCGGACGCGCATGTAGAGCGCCGGCAACGATTCAACGGAATCGCGATTGACAGATTCTGCTAGAGCAGCCATCGCATTTACCTTGGAACCGGGAGAAATCACACCGTACCGCAATCGGAAAGGCCGCACCACCGGGCGGATTGTTACAGCACCGCGGTGTCTCGTTGAGCAAAAAAGGGGTCAGAGCCCTTTTTCTCCAACGGGCGATAATGTTCGGAAAATTCAAAAAAAAGGGCTCTGACCCCTTTTTTGCTTCAAGAACCGCTCCAATGGTCACCTAAGCGGTAGCTCGGTTTTCTTTTGCACGGTGCGAATCGCCACGCTGGAATTGACACGTGCGACGCCGGGCAGGCGAGTCAGCGCCTCTTTGTGCAAGCGCTCGAAATCTGCCATGTCTGCGACGACGACGCGCAGCAGGTAATCGAATTCACCGGTCATCAGGTAACACTCCATGACCTCGGGAATATGCTGCACGGCCTCCTCGAATGCCGCGAGCACGCTCTGTTCCTCGCGATGCAGGCCGATGTGCACGAGCACATTTCCGCCGAGACCGACTTGTGACTGGTTAACGAGCGCCACGTAGCGGTCGATCATGCCCTCGTCTTCGAGCGAGCGAACGCGACGCAGGCAGGCGGACTCGGAAAGATTCACCGTGGCCGCGAGCTGTACGTTGCTGATGCGGCCGTCCTGTTGCAGCGCGTTGAGAATGGCTCTGTCGTATTTGTCCAAATGCACAGCAGAATATTGCTCAAAAGGATATAAACTCCGCAGAAAATGCCACAAATAGGTGTATTTGTCATGCTTTTTGCAAGCAAATACCGCTTTTTCCGCGTTATCGTGTCAGTCACAAGAGAAACCGTGGGCACGGGAGAAAGCGCATGAAAGTCGGGGTACCCAAAGAAGTCAAAACGCTCGAATTCCGAGTCGGCATGACGCCGGCGGGAGTGCGCGAGCTCGTGCATGATGGCCACGAAGTGGTCGTGGAAACCAATGCGGGTATGGGCATTGGCATGACCGATAGCGACTACGAGAAGGCGGGCGCATCGGTTGTCGGCACACCGCAAGAGGTGTTTGCCGCCGCGGACATGATCATCAAGGTCAAGGAGCCGCAGCTCAATGAATGCGCGATGTTGCGCGACGACCAGGTGCTGTTCACGTACCTGCACCTGGCTGCGGATCCCGCCCAGACCGAGGCGCTCGTAAAGTCCGGCACAACCGCAATCGCTTATGAAACGGTAACGGCGGACGATGGTTCATTGCCGTTGCTGACGCCGATGTCGGAAGTAGCCGGCCGCCTGTCCATCCAGGCCGGCGCTTATGCATTGCAGAAGGCCAATGGCGGACGTGGCGTGCTGCTTGGTGGCGTGCCGGGCGTGCAGCCCGGAAAGGTCGTCATCATCGGTGGCGGTGTATCGGGTACCAACGCGGCCGATATGGCTATCGGCCTCGGTGCCGATGTAACAATTCTGGACCGCTCGTTGCCGCGGCTGCGCGAACTCGACGACATCTGGGGTGGCCGCATACACACGGTGTACTCGACCAAGCACGCGATCGATGACCTGGTGCCGGAAGCCGACCTCGTCGTTGGCGCCGTTCTGGTCGCCGGCGCTGCAGCGCCGAAGCTGGTATCGGCACAGAACGTCAGGGACATGCACTCCGGCGCCGTGCTCGTCGATATTTCGATCGACCAGGGTGGCTGCTTCGAGACGAGTCGCCCGACGACGCACGCGGAGCCGACGTATGTCGTTGACGACGTCGTGCACTATTGCGTCACCAACATGCCGGGCGCCGTACCGCGCACCAGCACGTTTGCACTAACGAACGCAACGCTGCCGTTCGTCAAGGCGCTGGCGGGCCTGGGCTGGCGGGACGCACTCATCCAGGACCCGCATCTTGCGAACGGTCTGAATGTTCATGCCGGGCATGTCAATCACGAAGCGGTTGCCCACGATCTCGGTTACGAGTATCTGTCCGCAGACGATGCCCTAAAAGCTGCCTGACCCCTATCTAATCCCCCCTAAGGTTCAGGCACACCTCAGGCCGGGCATCTGCCCGGCCTTTTTCGTTGGAGCGCTTCTTGAAGCGCGATTGCGATTGGGCCGGATCGCGCTTCAAGAAGCGCTCCAACGGCCAGTAGCAATCCCTGTTGGAGCGCTTCTCGAAGCGCAATTGGTTTATTCATTACGGGGATTCGTCCTGTTGCCGCAAGAGCGGCCGCACCAGCCACGCAAAGATCAGTGCGAAGAATCCCAGGCTCCAGACGATGATCGCTCCCGCGGGCAGGTCGGCATCGACGGATAGCACCAGCCCGGCGAGGCAACCCGCAATACCGACGGCGTAACCGCAGAACATACGCAGGTTTCGATGCGCGATATGCCGCGTAGCGAGTGCCGGAATAATCAGGCAGGCGAACACGAGATAGATACCCACGAGTTGCACGGACGCCGTCACGGCGAACGCGAACAACGCGTAGAAACCAAAGCCTGCCAGGCGGTCGCGCATCCAGTACCAGGCGAACAACACAAGGGCGCTGATGATCGCAATCGGCAGCAGTTGTTCGTAGTTCACCCAGAGTATCTGGCCAACAAGCAACTCTTTGAGGTGCTCGCCGCCGTGCGGGTTGCCGGCGAGCAGCAGGATGCCCGCCGTTGCCGCGAGGACGAAAGCGACCCCGATAAGTGCTTCCTGTATCGCGGGCCAGCGTTTGTCGGTCCAATGCAGAACATAGGCAGCAAGCAGTGCCGCAGAAACCGCGGCTATCTGAACCATCCAGCCCTGTGCCTCCCAGCCCATCGTATCGGCCGCGATGACACCCAGTCCGGCCACCTGCGCGATGGCCAGATCGATAAAAATTATGACCCTCCGCAACACCTCGGTTCCGAGCGGAACATGGGTGCTCAGTACCAGCAGGCTCGCAATGAACGCAGGGACAATAATACTCAGCTCGAATTCGCTCATTGCCGGTACTCCTCGAGGATTGCGATCGTGCGTTCGTAGAGCGCAAATAAGTCTGCGGACTCTTCGTCCCCCCCGACCGTAAACGGCATCTCGATTACGGGAACACCAAGTCGCTCCGACAGCCAGAGAGAGGGC
>DAOWGY010000258.1 GCA_030641695.1 Gammaproteobacteria bacterium | reverse complement strand
GCCAACATCGGCATGGCGCTCCGGCGGCAGGCCGAGCGGGTATCGGACCTCAGCCGTTTCTGACGATGACCGGCAAAGGCGACGCGTTCGTCAAGACAGGACCGGCAAGCGCACTTGAGATGTTCGAAGCCGAGGCCGAGGGCCTCCGCGAACTGGAGGCTGTAAGCGCGATTCGTGTGCCCGGCGTCCTGGACTGCGGCATCAAGGATGGCAACGCCTTCATCGCGATCGAGCGTCTGACGTTCGAACGGGCGACGCCGGCGACGGAAACGTCGCTTGGCGAACAGATCGCCGAACTCCATCATCACACGGCGGCTCGCCACGGCTGGCATCGCAACAATACGATCGGCCCGACGCCTCAGCAGAACCCCTGGACCGAAGACTGGCTGACGTTCTTTCGTGAACATCGGCTGCGGTTTCAGTTGCAGCTTGCGGCGCAGAACGGTTACGGGGGCGAGTTGCAGTCGCTCGGTGACAAACTCGATACGCGGCTCCCGGAATTATTCGACGGCTATGTGCCGGAGCCGTCACTCTGTCATGGCGATCTGTGGAGTGGCAACTGGGGCGTCGTCGATGGGAACCCCGTGATTTTCGATCCCGCGGTCTACTATGGCGATCGCGAGTCCGACATCGCGATGACACTGTTGTTCGGAGGCTTCGGTCGTGAGTTTTATCGTGCCTACGATCGCTGCTGGCCGATGGCGTTGGGACACGAGCGTCGTCTAAAGCTCTACCAGCTCTACCACGTGTTGAATCACCTGAACCTGTTTGGCAGCGGCTATCTCGGTAAGGCGATTCGCCTGATGCGCGAGCTGTAAAGGCCTCAGCTGTCGCTCGCCTCGACACTCAATCCGAACAGGATCAGGGTAATCGTCCCGATAACGGTGAGCGCCGCAAATGATACGCCGATGATGGCGAGACCGACCACGCTCAACATCTCCCCGATTACTTGAACTTTGCCTTTATCTCATCCGGATCGACGTCCTCGTCGACCTCGATGGCTTCACCGAGGAAGTCTTCCTCAAATACGTAAAGCTGTGTGCCCTCGGGGGCAGTCAAGACCATGAAAGCGCCCTCGAAGCCCGGAAATTTCCCCGATTTCAGGTCCTGTCCTTTGACGAGTTCTTGCAATGCGGCTTTGTCGGGACACTTGAAACAGAGCGATGGCTGCTCCAGCGCGATACTTTCGGAGAGCCCCAGCGCGATACCACCGGCGTCAAATCGCATGTGCACCGTGGGTTCTTCGCGCATGCTGAGAATGGCGCCTGCGACCGGCCCCCAAAAGTGCGCCGAACGCATCGCGTCACGGACAGGCAGCGTCAGCTCGAACCAGTTGCCACAAATGGAATCGTTGTCGTTCTCATCGTCACCGTGGAAGGTTCGCGCCTCGAGCATCGCTATCAGGTGGCCGTCGCGGTCTTTGACGCCGATCTCGTTAAAGCTGTCTTCGTCGAGCTGCATGAAACTGAAATCGAAACCGTGATCTGCCATCGATCGTGCGTGCCTGGCGAGATCGGGTTGCACGAAAGTAATCGCCGGGGAATCGAAATCCCGGTCGTGGAGTCCGATGCACAAGACGCCGTCGCTGATGACGGCGTACCTGTGCGATCGTACGTCGCTGGTCTCGAGTTCGGTAAAACCCAAGGTCTTGTAGTAGTGCAACGACTCCGGCACATCGTCTGTCCGCACGCTGATTTCGAGAAAGCGTCCGATGCCGCTCAACGCTCTGCTCCCGCTGTTAATGCCCGCTCCCGCGACCGGTCACGCTCCCGTGCCGCTTCACTTTCGCTCCAGTCTGGCGACGATTCGGGCCAACCGCCGGCATGCTTCTCGATCAGCCGGGCGAGAAACGCAACATGGTCGTCGCGCGCGTTCAATGCAGGGATGTAGCGCAGATCGCCGCCGCCGGATTCATGAAAAATGTCCCGATTCTGCATCGCCGTTTCCTCAAGGGTCTCAAGACAGTCGGCGGCAAATCCCGGGCAGAGAACATCGAGATGTCCGAGCCCGTTGCGACCGAGTTCGGCAATCGTTTCATCGGCATAAGGCCGCAACCACTCGCCGCGGCCAAGGCGGGACTGGAACGCGAGCAGCCAGTCCTCGTCATCGAGTTGCAGCGAATTCGCAAGCAAACGAGCCGTCTTCAGACACTGGCAGTGGTACGGGTCACCGTTGATGAGCGTCTGCTTCGGAATGCCATGGAATGAAAGCAGCAGTTTGTCGCCACGGCCATGTTGCTCCCAGTGATCCGTGACACTTGCGGCCAATGCTGCAATATAGCCCGGTGAATCGTGATAATGATTGATGAACCGCAGCTCCGGAACCCAGCGCCGCTTCGAAAGCATAGCCGTGGTTGCATCGAATACGGAGCCCGTGGTCGTGCTGGAATACTGTGGATACAGCGGCAGTACGACGATGCGCTTTGCGCCTTCTGCATACAGGCGGTCGAGTGCAGTTGGAATAGAGGGGCTGCCGTAAGACATGCCGAGCGCCGCGTGCACGGGTCCGGCGAAACGCTGACTCAGTTTTTCCTGCAAGGCGCTGGCGATGTCTTCGGAGATGCGTAACAGCGGCGAGCCCTGGTCCGTCCAGATCTTTTGGTACGCATGCGCTGAGCGTAAAGGCCGAAACGGCAGAACGACACCGTACAATGCCAGCAGCCAAAGAGCTCGTGGCAACTCGACAACTCTCGGGTCGGACAGAAACTCGCGCAGGTATCGACGCACGGCGCCCGGTGTCGGTTGATCCGGTGTGCCAAGATTAACGAGCAACACCCCGAGCGAGTCGGGGCTACCATGCTCATACGGCGGAGAGGATTGGAACGTCGGCATAAACCCGGGAGCGATTCCTGCTGGCCGTAACACTACTGGAAAGGTACGCTGGGTGCCACCGATACGTCCTGTACAGTGTCGCTATAATTACTTGTCTTGATTGAGTTTTAGTGAGCGAGCACCCAATGGAAGCAAACCTTCCCGAAGAGGCAGACTATCCGGATCGCCGGACGCTGATACGTGACGTTGCCGTGTTGCAGGTCAAGCTTTTGGTCGACGGCTTTCGCGACCTGGTGCTGGTGCCGGCATCACTGATCGCCGGGATCATCAGTATCGCCAGCGGCAGCAAAGATCGTCCCGGCCCGCATTTCTACCAGTTGATCAGCATAGGCAAGCAGAGCGAGATCTGGATCAATCTCTTCAAGGCCTACCAGCACGCGCCGCCGGAGGTGAAGCGTGAGCACTCGTTCGAGGTCACCAATATGGATGAGTTCGTCGATAAGTTCGAGTCGTTCGTCGTCGACGAATACCAGCGCGGCGGCGTGACCAAGGCGGCGAAGGAGCGCATCG
>DAOWGY010000060.1 GCA_030641695.1 Gammaproteobacteria bacterium | reverse complement strand
CAAACTCGATGGCTGGGTTGTCACCGACACCGGACCCGACTACGCCGTATTCGCACAGAATGGTGAGGAGGTTCGCCTCGCGCTGAACAAAGAACCAGCGCACTGATCTAGCCGTCATTAATGACGGCATCCGCCTCGATTTCAACGAGCATCGCCGGGTCGATTAGTCGCGATACTTCCACCATCGACGTCGCGGGACCTACATCGCCGAAAGCTTCCTGGTGCGCCCGTGCGACCTCGGCCCAGAGCGTTATGTCCGTGACAAACATCCTCGTCCGCACGACGTCGGACAGGCTGGCCCCGGCTTTTTCGAGTGCATCTTCTATGACCCGGATGCATTGCCGCGTCTGTGCGTACATGTCGCCTTCTGCAACCAAATGACCATCGGCGTCCACGGCTGCCGACCCGGAGACGACGACGAACTCGCCGACGCGAACGGCGCGCGAGTAGCCGACCAGCGGTTCCCAGGGTGCACCGGAGCGAATGTTGACCCTCTTGCTGTTGCCGGCCATAAAACTGATCCTCGACATTACTTTACTAATAAGTTGTTACTGATTGTTTTAGCTCTTTTTTATTGACTTCCCTAACCGCCCGATACATCCCGAAAATCGACACCAGCAGATAGCCGCCGGCAGCGGGCCAGAGCCAGGGTCCGAGCACCACCGCCGTTGTACCGAATGAAAGTCCGGCGACGCCGGCGGGAACAATGATGAGCAGCCGCAGTAGCTCGAATCGAGTCGCATACGGCCTGCCCTCGTTCAGGAGCCCCAGCGTATACAGCAAGGCCCACAAGAGCAGGCAAGGCACCATCACAGCCTTGACGCCCGAGATCGCGAACAGCGCCCCGATGGTGAGCATTGCCGCCACTGCAACGCAGAACTGTGCAAGCACGTATCGCCTGAGCGGTGCCGGAATTACCGGATCGAATTTTTCGAATGTCGTTGGATCGACATTCTGCTTCGGAAAACGCGCCGCGACATCCGCTGGTCTCCATCCGGTACGGCGAAACCAGATCGATAGCTTGTCGCGCCAGTCCTGCGCATGTCTCGCATCGAATAACAGGTAGTCGTAGACCTGCAGGTTCGCGTAGAACGGATTCCAGTTCGCCAGCGGCTTGCGTACGCCGAACCGGACCGGCTCCTCATCGCACTCCTCTTCGAATGTACCGAACATGCGATCCCACAGGATCAGCATGCCGCCGTAGTTCCTGTCGATGTAGCGCTCGTTTTGTGCATGGTGCACGCGGTGATTCGACGGCGTGACCAGAATTCTGTCGAGTACGCCCATGCGGCGCACGACCTGCGTATGCACCCAGAACTGGTAGATCAGGTTCACGGCCTTGACCGTAATCAGCACTTCGAGCGGGAATCCGATCAGGAACAACGGCACATAGAAAATCCAGCTATACAGGAAGTCCGTGCTGGTCTGGCGCAATGCGGTCGACAGGTTGTAGTCCTCGCTTTGATGATGCACGGCGTGTGCGGCCCACATCAGCGAAATCTCGTGACTGAATCGGTGGAACCAGTAGTAGAAAAAATCCCAGGCCAGTGCGGCGATCAGCCACAGAGCAATTCCGCGCGGAGACGCAGTGAACCAGCTCAGGGGCATGTCGAGCAGGGCAAAATTCTCGAGCACGTAGCCCCAGACAAACAATGGCAGAAATTTCGTGAAATAGCCGAACGTCGTGCTCAAGGTGCCCGCACTCAGGCTATTGATGGCGTCATTGAGGCGATACAGGCCGCTGCCGCGTGCACGGTCGACGATGAGTTCGATGAGGAGTGCCAGCAGAAAAAACGGCACGGCCAGAGCGATCAGGTCCATGGCGGAATAGTAACGCGAACCATCCTGCTGAGACGTCGCTTTTTACGGTAAGCTCGCCGCGTCGATAAATTTGGATCCGATGAATGATCAACCCTGCTGAGCTCGAGTTGTTGCGCGCTGCGCTGGCGAAACTCGCCGAAGGCTACGACACGTTGCCCGGATTCACGCCCGAGTTCGACGTCGAGTCCGTCTCGGCCGTCTTGCACGAGGTGGCTACGCGCATGCAGGACAATTATCCCTACTACCACCCGCTATACGCGGGCCAGATGCTGAAGCCTCCTCATCCGGTCGCACGGCTCGCCTACGCGCTGTCGCTGTGGATCAACCCGAACAATCACGCGTTGGACGGCGGCCGCGCGAGCTCCGCATTTGAAAAGGAATGCATCATCGAACTCGGCAAGATGTTCGGCTGGGAAGAACCGCTCGGGCACCTGACTGGCGGCGGCACCATGGCGAATCTCGAGGCGCTCTGGGTCGCTGGTCAGTTGCATCCCGGCAAGCGAGTCATCGCGTCGGCGCAAGCGCATTACACGCACAGCCGCATCAGCGATGTCCTGGGAATCCCGTTCGAGAAAGTAAGAGTCAGCAATGACGGTCGCATGGACCTTGTACACATCGAGGAATTATTGGCCGCCGGCGACGTCGGCACAATCGTTGCCACGATGGGGAATACCGGCCTCGGCGCCGTCGATCCCTTGCCCGCAATTCTCGAACTCCGCGACAGGTACGACGTCAGGATCCATGCCGACGCTGCTTACGGGGGCTATTTTGGTCTCGCCAGCGACCTCAACGAT
>DAOWGY010000300.1 GCA_030641695.1 Gammaproteobacteria bacterium | reverse complement strand
GATACCGACCTCATCGTAGTCGATACCCGGCCAGCCGCGCCGAATTTCTGATGGGTAGTCGACGTACTCGAAGCGCAACACCGTACGTCCGTCCGAAAAGTACGAGGTATCGATGCGTCGATGCATGTCCCACATGAGCAATGAGGGATCAAGATCCTTTTTGCTCAAATCGCTGCGTACCCAGCGCTGCCCCCAGACGCCGAGTTGCTCGACGATTGAGCGCAGCTCCCCGCCGGCTGTGGTCAACGAATACATGACGCCCTGATCGGTCTTTTGCCGGTCGATGATGCCGGCGGCTTCGAGGGACTTCAGACGGCTCGACAACAACGATGGCGACATCAGGGGCACGCCCTTGCGCAGCGCGTTGAAGCTCTGATCGTCCGACAGCAACTCGCGAATGATCAGCGGCGTCCACTTTTCACCAACAACCTCGGTGGCTTTCGCAACCGGGCAAAACTGTCCGTATCCCTTCATGGCAGCGAGTATAGCCCAGGGGTACAGAAAATGTACTTGCCGGGAATCAGTCACGATGTGACGCTGTGCACCATGCTCGGAAAGTGAACGGGAGTGGACCATGAATACATTCACGAACGCGATGCGCCACGCTGTCAGCAGCGTCAGCATCGTGACGACGGATGGTACTCACGGCCGTTACGGCCTGACCATCAGCTCCATGACGTCGGTCTCTGCCGACCCGCCGATGTTGCTGGTCTGCGTCAATCGCAACAACGTTGCACATGATGCGATCGTGGCTAACAGGCGCTTCGCCATCAACGTGCTGACCGTACATCAACAGCAGCTTGCAGCAAGGTTCGCGGGTAGCAATGAACATGGGCCGGCGTATGAATTCAACAGTGGCGACTGGTCCGGCACGGCGTCGGGTCTTCCACAGCTAATTGACTCAGCAGCGATTTTCGAATGCGAACTCGACAGGGCGATCAGCGCCGGCACGCATTCAATATTCATCGGACAGGTCGAAACGGCATGCGGTCGGGACATCGCCCCGCTCGCTTATTCCAACCGGGAATATGGCATGGCCGTTGGCCTGGAAGCGGCAAATACGATTTTCACGGGTACAAAAAATGTACTTGAGGCAACTCTGCTCTGAGCTGAGACTAGTCGAAACAGCAGGAATACGATGGAGAATGACATGAGTACCACGGCAATCAGAGTGAATAGCGAGGCGTCCAGCTGGACTGACATCGCGAGTGACATAGGCGACACATTCGCGGCGCGCGCAGCGCAGCACGATGAGCAGGGTGATTTCGTCGCTGAAAATTACGCTGAGCTGAAAGGGCAGCGGCTATTCTCTGCAGGTATACCGAGCGAGCTCGGTGGTGGCGGTGCGACGCACGCCGAAGTGTGTGCGATTGTGCGAGAGCTGGGTCGTCATTGCGGCTCGACGGGACTTTCATTCGCGATGCACAGCCATCCCGTCTGCGCAAACGTCTTCAAGCACCTCCGCGGCGACGAAAAGTCCACTGGCGCACTCCGGAAGATTGCCGCTGGAAAACTCGTCATTGCCGGCACCGGCGCAAACGACTGGCTTGCGTCCAGTGGCGAAGCGATCGAGGTCGACGGTGGCTATCGTGTCAATGCGCATAAGCGCTTCGTCAGTGGCGCGCCGGGCGCAGACCTGTTCGTCACCAGCGCTATCTTCGATGGCGACGACGGGCCCGAGGTCCTGCATTTCGCCATTCCGATGGCGAGTGCGGGCGTCGAGATCCAGAGCAACTGGAATACACTGGGAATGCGTGGCACCGGTTCCAACGATATCCTGTTGGAAGACGTTTTCGTGCCCGCCGAAGCGGTCGTTGCACGCCGTCCGGTGGGGACCTGGCATCCGATGTGGGATGTCATCGTGCCGATCGCATTGCCGATTATCGTCGCTTGTTACGTCGGGCTGGCCGAATCCGCGGTCAAGCTGGCGATAGATAGCGCAGCAGGCAAGCCGCATCAGGCGGCAGCCGTAGGCCAGATGCAGTCGGAACTCGCTGTGGCACAGATCGCCCTGGATGACATGATCCGTATCGTCAATAACTACGAGTTCAATCCGGAGCTTTCGATCACGAGTGACATACTGACTCGAAAGGCTATCGCGGCACGTAACGTGAAGGCAGCGGTTGAGACGGCGTCCGAAATCGTTGGTGGCGCCGGGTTCTTTCGTAATCACCCGATGGAACGCATCGTTCGCGATGTGCGTGCATTTCACTTCCACCCGCTGCCCGAGCGCATCCAGCAGAGTTTCAGCGGCCGGATTACTCTTGGTCTTGACCCGATCGAGATGCGTTGAGAAAAAGCTGCTTCACCGCGGCGCTGCCTACATCGCGGTAGCGGTCAGGTCCAGCAGCGCCGGCACGTCACTCGGCTTGTACAGTTTGATCTGTGACAGTGTCACTGGCTGGCTCGGCTTCGCGGTAATTACCAGCGACGTTTTGCCGCCGAGGAATTCCTCGTAAGGACCGATCATATACTCATCGAACACGATGCCGTTCGCCTCGCCCATGAAATTGAATGCATCCATCTGCGCCGCAAACGTCTCCTCATCGGTCAGCCCTCGCGATGCGCAGTACTTTTTTACGCGCTCATTCAGCGAGCGATCCGCGTATTCGATGCGCAAATTGCTCATCCGGGGACGGTAAGCCGCACCTTTCGCCATTTCGGTGACCATGTCGCCCACGAGCGTCATTTCGGCGTCGATGTCCCACATCTGATCGGCGCTCGAACTGATGTCGAGTACAAAGCGCGAATCTTCCTGGCGGAAGATAACCGATACCGAGACGACCTGCTCCGCATAGCCGAGACCGGTCAGTGCGTTCGGCGAGAAACCGTATTTGCCAACACATTCCACTGCGGCGTCACTGGAGTCCTCGACGCCCAGCGCCGCGAGTCTCAGGTCGTAAATTTCGTGGGAATAGTCGGCGTTCACGGGCATGTGGATGCCTTCTGCGATGAAGCCGAAGTAATCCGGCATGTCGTCTCCCGACGCCTGCGTATTAGATGCGATATCGGCGAGCCTCAGCAGGCTCAGGAAGTTCGGTGTGTCGATTCCTATGCGGTCGATGAGTACTTCGTCGTTGAAACCGCTTACGCGAGCACGAACGCCGTCAATCGTCAATTCGCCGGTCAACGTCGAACTGACACCCTCATACGTGATCTCGACAAACGGCGCCATCATCAATACGGCGATATCGACGGTGTCGCCGACCTTGTTGTGCATATGCCACTTGGTAACGCCGTACGCGGCGCCTGCCAGGAGAATCACGAAAATGATGATGTTTTTCAACACTTGCCCTGCCCATCGAAAACTCAGCCGATTCCGGCGTATTCTTACGTAATAAGGTCGTGATCCGGTACCAAGGGCGTCACAGATTCAGGGATTTC
>DAOWGY010000079.1 GCA_030641695.1 Gammaproteobacteria bacterium | reverse complement strand
GAATACCAGGCTGATCAGCTCGCCGCGATATCGAACTAAGCTGTTGGAGCGCTTCTCGAAGCGCGATTCGGCCTGATCGCAGTCGCGCTTCGAGAAGCGCTCCAACGACAGCCTACGACAATGCGCGGTCCAGGTCGGCGATCAGGTCATCAAGGTCTTCGATACCGACGGACAGGCGAACCAGCTGATCGCTGATGCCGAGCGCGGCACGTTCTTTCTCGGGCACCGAGGCATGCGTCATGATCCCGGGATGATCGACGAGGCTTTCCACACCGCCCAGGCTCTCGGCTAACGCAAACACCTTGCAGCGCTCGAGGAAGTGTCGTGCATCTTCGAGGTTGCCCTTGATAAAGAACGTCACGATGCCACCGGCATCCGACATCTGCTTCTTCGCCAGCGCATGTTGCGGGTGGGACTCGAGGCCGGGATAAAGGACGCTCTCGACCCGTGAGTCTTGCTCCAACCACGCAGCGATCGCCGCCGCACTGCGGCAGTGCCTTTCCATGCGCACATCGAGCGTCTTCAGCCCGCGCAACGCGAGGAAACTGTCGAAAGGACCTGCAATGGCGCCAATGGAATTCTGCAAATACGCAAGTTGTTGCGCGAGGTCGTCGTCGTCCGTTACCGCGATACCGCCGACCATGTCCGAGTGCCCGTTGAGAAACTTGGTCGCCGAGTGCATGACGATGTGACAGCCG
The DNA here is from genome assembly GCA_030641695.1 of Gammaproteobacteria bacterium. Taxonomy (GTDB): domain Bacteria; phylum Pseudomonadota; class Gammaproteobacteria; order Steroidobacterales; family Woeseiaceae; genus UBA1847. Next base: position 6,767 of record DAOWGY010000079.1, on the reverse strand, counting down.
AGCTCGAGGGGTCGCTGTAAATAAGGTGTCGCAAAGGTGTTGTCACAAACGAGCAGAACGTCGCGGTCGGCCGCAATTCGTGCGATCGCAGCGAAGTCGACGATCTTCAGCAATGGATTGCTCGGGCTTTCGATCCAGATCATGCGCGTGTTGTCGCGCAGTGCATCCTCGACTTCGCTCGCGTCGGTCATGTCGACGAAACTGAACTTGAGCGCTGCGCTGCGCTCACGCACGCCGGCAAATAAGCGGCGCGTGCCACCGTACAGGTCGTCCATCGCGACGACATGGCTGCCGCTGTCGATAAGCTCGAGGATGGTGCCGATTGCGGCCATGCCCGAGGCAAACGCGAAGCCATGCGTGCCCGATTCGAGGTCGGCGACACAGCGCTCGTATGCCATGCGGGTCGGATTCTGCGTCCGCGAATACTCGTAGCCCTGGTGCACGCCGGGGCTTTTTTGCACGTAGGTCGATGTCGCGTAGATCGGCGGCATGATTGCGCCGGTCGTCGGGTCTGGCTGCTGGCCCGCATGAATCGTGCGCGTAGCGAATCGGTGCTTGTTGTCTTTCTTGCTCATTGCCTCCTCACATCTGCCGCCGCAGGAAGTTGAGCACGTCAGAGCGAGTGATCAGGCCAAGAAACTCATCGCCGTCCATGATCGCCGCGTACGGCTGCACGTGCAGCATCGCGACAAGGTTGTTGACGCTCGTCGTGTGATCGAGCTTGATAAACGCCGACTCCATCGCGTCAGCGACTGGCGCGTTCATCAGTTCGGGCTTACCGAAAACGTGCTGGATGATCGCGTCCTCGGTGACGATTCCGACCAGCTTGCCTTCCTCCATCACCGGCAACTGCGAGAAGCCGGCGTTGCGCAAGCGGTTGTGTGCCGTCGTCAAGACATCCGTCGTCCCCACGGTGATCGTCGCACGTTCGCCATGCGGCCGGCCGATGAGATCACGCAGGTCGCCCTGCTGTTCACGCTCAATGAATCCCTGGTCCTCCAGCCAGAAATCGTTGAAGAGTTTCGAGAGGTACTTGTTGCCCGTGTCACAGGCGAACGTCACGACGTTCTTCGCGTCGGTCTGTTCGCTGCAAAATTTCAGCGCCGCAGCCAGCAACGTACCGCTCGACGAGCCCGCGAGCACTCCTTCTTTCTTCAGAAGCGCGCGTGCCGCCCGGAACGACTCTGTATCGCTGATAGCATAGGCCTTCGTGACCTGTCCGAAATCGGCAATCGACGGGATGAAGTCCTCGCCGATGCCCTCCACCAGCCAGCTGCCGACTTCGCCGAGCTCACCCTTATTAATGTAGTCCGCGAGTACCGAACCGACGGGGTCGGCCAGGATCAGCTCGACATCGGGCGCATGTTCCGCAACGTACTTGCCAATACCCGCCACCGTGCCGCTGGAACCAACGCCCAGTACGATCGCGTCGAGCTTGCCGTCCATCTGTTCGAAGATCTCGGGGGCCGTCGTCAACTCATGCGCGAGCGGATTATCGGGATTGCCGAACTGATTGATGAAGTAGGCGCCCTGCTCTTCGGCAATCCGCTTGCCGACGTCCTGGTAATACTCGGGATGCCCCTTGCCGACATCGGAGCGCGTTAGCACCACGTCGGCGCCCATCGCACGCAGGTTGAAGATCTTCTCCTGGCTCATCTTGTCCGGCAGCACCAGGATCATCTTGTAACCTTTTTGCGCGGCCACCAGGGCGAGTCCGATTCCGGTGTTGCCCGCAGTCGCTTCGACGAGCGTATCGCCAGGCTTGATGTCGCCGCGTTTCTCGGCCTCCTCGATCATCGAGATACCGATGCGGTCCTTGATGGAACCGCCCGGGTTCATGAGTTCGAGTTTCAGAAACAGCCGGCAGGGTCCGGTGTCGAAATGCGTGAGTTCGAGTATCGGCGTGTCGCCGACCATGTCGAGAATGTTGGAATAGACGGTCATGCACGTATAGTTGCGAGGGAAACTGGCAGCGAGTGTACGCGAAGCCGAGGGCCGGTAACCAGCCTCGGAAAATACGACCATGACGGATCCCCTGCGAATTGACGCCGTTCTCGACGACGCCGCGCGCCGACTGGAGTCTGTCAGCGACTCGGCGCGCCTCGATGCCGAGCTGCTGCTGGCACGCGCCATCGACATGCCGCGCAGCTACCTGTTTGCGCATCCGGAGGACGTGCTCGATGAACTCGCCGCAGGGCGATTCGAACAGGCGCTCGGTCGACGCCTCGACGGCGAGCCGATGGCCTATATAACGGGGTCCAGGGAATTCTGGTCGCTCGATCTCATGGTCACACCGGCGACGCTCGTGCCACGCCCGGAAACCGAACTGCTCGTGGACCTCGCGCTGCGCGAAATTCCACGCGGCGCGGACTGGCAGGTGCTCGATCTCGGTACGGGCAGCGGCGCGATTGCACTCGCCATCGCGAGAGAGCGCTCACTTTGCCGGCTCACGGTGACCGATATCAGCGCCGACGCGCTGGCCGTCGCGGAGCAAAACGCGAGACAGCTGGAGATTCCGGACGTCGAGTTCCTCACCGGTGACTGGACGGAGCCCGTTGCCGGCAGAACCTTCAATGTCATCGTTTCGAACCCGCCTTATGTCCGCGCTGGCGATACGGCATTGGATGCGTTGCGTCGAGAGCCGCAGGCGGCATTGGTCGCGGGCGACGACGGCCTCGACGCGATACGCATTCTCGCACGCGACTGCGGCTCGCTGCTTGCCCGCAAGGGTGTCTTGCTCATCGAGCACGGCGCAGAGCAACAGGATGTGGTCGGGTCCCTGCTGCATGAGCACGACTGGTCCGGCATCACCTGCCACAAGGACTATGGCGGCCTACCGCGTGTTACCGTGGCGCGTCGCGACTAGTGGTCCAACAAGACCCATGCAACGACCCGGCGTCTGTGTTACAAAGCGCCGCACATTTTGACTTGCGAGACATCATGATCACGATCAAAACCAGCCACGGCGAAATCAAAGCCGAACTTTTCGATGAAAAAGCGCCGATTACCTGCGAGAACTTCCGCACATACATTGAGGACGGATTCTTCGCAGACACGATCTTTCATCGCGTCATTCCCAACTTCATGATCCAGGCCGGCGGCATGCTGTCGGACATGACACAGAAGCAAACGCGCGAGCCGATCAAGAACGAAGCCGATAACGGCGAGCGCAACCGCCGCGGCACGTTGGCGATGGCCCGCACGGCGGACGTCAACAGCGCGACGGCGCAGTTCTTCGTCAACTTGAACGACAACACCTTCCTCGATCATGGCGGCCGCGATTTTGGCTATGCCGTTTTCGGCGAAGTCGTGGACAGCATGGATATTGTCGATGCGATCGCCGCTATGCGGACGGGCGATTTTGGCGGCCACCAGGACGTGCCTCTCGAAACCGTCACGATCATCGAAGTGACCGCCGACGACTGAGGCCGTGACCTCCGCTCCCCTGCACCGCGACGCACGCCACCTGGCGCTGGCGCAGGTGGGTGAACAGGGCCAGTCGCGCATTGCCGCAGCGACGGCCCTGGTGGTCGGCGTCGGCGGCATCGGCTGCGCGTCAGCGGCCTACCTCGCCTCGAGTGGCGTGGGCCACCTCCTGCTTTGCGACTTCGACACGGTCGATGCCACGAATCTCGGTCGCCAGGTGCTTTTTGGTCCCGGGGACATCGGCAAGCCCAAGGCAACGCTGGCAGCAGCAAGGCTCCTGAAGCAAAACCCGGAGATCAGCATCACGGCTATTGCGGAACGGCTCGATGATAAGGCGCTCGCGAAAGCGGTCGATCAGACCGACGTCGTGCTCGATGGCACGGACAACTTCGCGACCCGCTTCCAGGTGAGTGATGCCTGCGTGACGGCGGGCCGCTGCCTCGTGTCCGGATCGGCGATTCGGCTCGAAGGGCAACTCGCCGTGTTCGGCCCCGACTACACGAACTCACCCTGCTATCGCTGTTTGTACACGGAAGCCGACGAGTCGCTAAGCAACTGCGCCGGCAACGGCGTGCTGGCCCCGGTGCCGGGCCTCATCGGCACGATGATGGCCGTGGAGGCGCTCAAGTTCCTGGCGGGGATCGACTCGCCGCGCGGCGTGCTGCGTCTTTATGAAGGTGGCAGTGGTGAGTTTCGAGCCGTCACGATTCCCAAGCGTGCCGATTGCGCCGCGTGCAGACAGGCCTGATGGTGAGGAAATGACAGGCAGCTAACGGCTGCGGCCTGGGTTCTAATCCGAGTCTAATACGCTATTCAGTCTTGACTACTTCGCCATCCTTCATCACAAACGTAACCCGCTCCATGACTCTGATATCGTCGAGGGGATTTCCCTCTACCGCGATAATATCGGCCAGCTTGCCCGCCTTGAGTTCCGCTCGATCGGTAACGCCGAGCAATTCGGCGGCGTTAATCGTCGCGGTCTGTAGCGCATGAAGCGGTGTCATACCGCGGCTAACCATCGCATAAAATTCTTTTCCGACCTCATTGTGGCGCAATACACCGGAATCAGTTCCAAGGGCGATCTTTACGCCGGAATCAACCGCCATTCGGAAACTCTTTTCTATAAACGGCGCGAGAAAATTGCTTTTGTTGACCGTGTCTTGGGGCGTATTTTCCGGTAAGGGGATGTCCGCCAGATAGAGAGTGGGAACATAATACGTGCCGCGCTTTTTCATCTCCTTAATGATCTCCGGCGTCAGCATGGAGCCATGATCAATCGATGCAACGCCAGCTTTGACCGCGGCCATTATTCCTTCGCTACCATGAGCGTGCGCCATCACCTTCAGGCTGTGCCTCGATGCTTCCTCCACGATTGTTCGTAATTCCAAATCAGAATATTGCTGAGCACCGGGCTGCTGGCCTGCTGAAAAGACGCCGCTCGTTGCGCAGACCTTTATGACTTTGACGCCGTGCTTTGCCTGATAGCGAACTGCTCGCAGAATTTCATCGACGCCGTTCGCGATTCCCTGATTCGGTCCCAACTCCATGACGCCTGGTGCAAACCCGGTTACATCACAATGACCACCGGTGATGGAAAGGTAATGACCCGCAGGGTAAATCCGTGGACCAATGACGCGCCCGGCATTGACCGCGCGCATCAGGGCGACGTCGGGAAAACCAGGCCAGGCGCCCGCGTCTCTCACCGTTGTAAATCCCGCGTTGAGCGTCTGCCGCCCAAACTTGACACCATATAGAGCCCAATCTGCGGGCGATTCTTTGACAGCAGCAGTTGTCCAGTGATTGCCCGTGAAGAAGTCGAGCGTCAGGTGGGTATGCATGTCAAAAAGACCAGGCAAGAGTGTTCGGTCCGCAAGATCAATGATTTCGGCGCCTGCCGGCAGCGTTTCCGGATTGACCGCTACAATTTTGTTGCCCTCTACAACAATGGATGCAGGACTGATGAGGTCGCCCGTTGTCACGTCAATCATCCTGACCGCACGGATGATTGTGGTTTCAGCAAACGATTGATTGGCAACGCCAACACAAATCAGCATGAGGCCTCTGAGAATTTTTGGGTAATTCATTATTATTCCTTGCAGTCGAAAACTTTTGACTTGCTGGCATCAATATATCTGTTAAAGCGTAACGTCCAGTTACGATGAATTGCAATGATATGGCTGCTACCGGGGATACAATGGACCGCATGATGATGCCGAAAAACGAAAATTTCAGGACAATCTGGCTCAAGCCTGACGATCCGACAATCGTCCAGATCATCGACCAGACGAAACTCCCCCATGAGTTCCTCGTACGAGACCTGGGTGATTACCGGGAGGGCGCACACGCGATCAGGGAGATGCTCGTACGTGGCGCACCATTAATCGGAGCGACCGCAGCGTGGAGCCTCTATCTCGCCATGATCGAGGGTAGTAATACATCAGACCCCATCGGGTTCGTGGAGCAAGCGGCCATTGAACTCGGTGGGACGCGACCTACCGCCGTTAATTTGCGCTGGGCGCTGGACAGAGTCGTGGGCGTCATTCGACTATCGGGCGAAGATCAGGATCTGGTTTCCTTGCTGCGCGACGAGGCGCAATCCATCTGCGACGAGGATATCGAGATTTGCTGGAATATCGGTGTGCACGGCTGCCAGCTGATCGAAGAAATATCAAAAAGGAAACCCGGCGAAGCGGTAAATGTTCTGACGCATTGCAATGCGGGCGCGCTGGCCACGATCAACTGGGGTACGGCAACTGCCCCCATCTACGCCGCCACGCAGCGCGGCATCAACGTTCACGTTTGGGTCGATGAAACGCGCCCAAGAAACCAGGGCTCTCAACTGACCTGCTGGGAGCTGGCCAGAAACGAGGTACCCCACACGCTCATCGTCGACAATGCGGGCGGCCATCTGATGCAGCAGGGGCAGGTTGATATTTGCATTACCGGTACCGATCGAACAACGCGTAGTGGCGATGTGGCGAACAAGATCGGCACATACCTGAAAGCGCTTGCCGCAAAAGACAACGACATCCCTTTCTTTGTTGCGCTGCCCTCGACGACGATCGATTGGACAATACGGGATGGATTGACTGAAGTCTCAATTGAAGAACGCGATGCGCGCGAAGTCTCACATGTTCGCGGCATGCATGGCGGTGAAGTTTGCGACGTAAATACGGTTGCCGAAGGGTCGGCGATAATCAACTACGCCTTCGACATTACGCCCGCGCGTCTGATCAGCGGATTGATTACGGAACGCGGAATATGCGACGCGAGCGAAGAAGGTCTCGCACAGTTGTTCCCCGAACTTGCCGGGCGCGCATGATGATCGATGAAGGCTACAT
>DAOWGY010000277.1 GCA_030641695.1 Gammaproteobacteria bacterium | reverse complement strand
TTCCGGCGTGATATAGCGCTCGGCGCCTTTAAGCGTTTGTCGTCGTACGTAGTCAAGCGGCGCTTTGTCTGCCTGCCCCTTGCTGATCTCGATGTAGTATCCATGGACCCGGTTGTAGCCGAGTTTCAGCGTGGCGATGCCGGTGCGCGCCTTCTCGCGTGCCTCCAGGTCGAGCAGGAACTGGTCCGCGTTTTCGGCGATGGCGCGGAGATCGTCGAGTTCGTCGTCGTAGCCGTCGGCGATGACGCCGCCGTCGCGGATGAGCATCGGCGGATTGTCAATGATTGCCCGTCGCAACAGCTCTTGCTCGCGGCGATGATCATTGATCTTGTCCCCGAGCGTTCGAATATGCGGCGACTCGATCACGGAGAGTTGCGCCAGCAAATCCGGAAGCCGCGACAGAACTTCGCGCAGCTGCCGCAGGTCTCGCGGGCGTGCGGAGCGCAACGCGACCCGGGACAGGATTCGTTCGGCATCGCCAATGCCGTGCAAACCGGTGCGCAATTGCTCGCCGCAGGAGCTCGTCAGGATCGCATCGACTGCCTGGTATCTCGCCTTGAGGATATCGGTACTGCGTAGCGGCCGTTGTATCCACCGCCGCAGCAAGCGACTGCCCATCGCGCTCTGGCAATGGTCCATGACGCCCGCGAGTGTGTGCTGATCGTGACCGGAGAGCGAGGTCTCGAGTTCGAGATTGCGACGCGTCGGGCCATCCATGATGACCGCGTCTTCGCGACGTTCGACCGTGATCGACTGCAAATGTGGCAACGACGCCTTCTGAGTATCGTTGACGTATTGCAGCAAGGCGCCGGCCGCGGCGACACCGCGCGGAAAAGCGTCGCAGCCGAATCCGGACAGGTCGCGTGTGCCGAACTGGGCACAGAGCAAGCGCGTCGCGCTGTCGAGTTCGAAGTGCCAGGGTGGCCGCCGCGAAATGCGGACATCGTCGCCGAAGCGGTCTGAATCTACCTGCTCCTCATCGACGATCAGTTCCGCAGGATGAAGACGTTCGAGTTCGCCGGCTACAGCCTCGCGATCGGCGACCTCAGTCAAACGGAACCGGCCGCCGGCCAGATCGAGCCACGCGATGCCGATGCCGCCACCATCCGCGAACATTGCCGCCACCAGGTTGTCACGGTTTTCGGCGAGCAGGGCTTCGTCCGTAAGCGTGCCCGGCGTCACGATACGGGTGACCTTGCGCTCGACAGGTCCCTTGCTCGTCGCCGGATCGCCGATCTGCTCGCAAATTGCGACCGATTCACCTTTCCTGACGAGTTTTGCCAGGTAACCTTCAATTGCGTGGTAGGGCACCCCGGCCATCGGGATCGCGTTGCCCGCCGATTTGCCGCGTGACGTTAGTGTGATATCGAGCAGGGCGGCCGCGCGCCTGGCGTCGTCGAAGAAAAGTTCGTAGAAGTCGCCCATGCGGTAGAAAACGAGCATATCCGGATGCTCGGCCTTGATCGCCAGGTACTGGCGCATCATCGGAGTGTGGACTGGGGAAATTTCTGCGGTCATTTGTTGGCGCTTCTCGAAGCGCGATTCTTGGAGCCGGTCTCGAACCGCGATCTGTTGCAGCGCTTCTCGAAGCGAGACCAGGAGCGGCCTGTCGGCCGCTGCTATCGCTCGCGCTCCCAGGAGCGCTCCAAGGTATTATTATCCAGCCAATGAAAATACTGCATGTCGAAACCGGGCGCCATCTTTACGGCGGGCCGCAGCAGGTGATCTACCTGATAAAGGCGCTCAGGGACATGGGTCACGACAACACCCTCGTCTGTCCACCCGGCTCGGGCATCGATTCTGCCGCTCGCGAGGCGGCCATCCCCGTGCGCAACCTGTTCTGCGCCGGCGATCTCGACCTGCCATTCGCGTACCGGCTCTCGCAGCACATCAGGGAGTCGAGGCCAGACATCGTCCACTGCCACAGTCGTCGCGGCGCCGATATCCTCGGCGGGCTTGCGGCGAGTTTTGCGGACGTGCCCGCCGTCGTTTCGCGCCGCGTCGACAATACGGAGATGCGTCTGGTCGCCGCATTGCGGTACCGGCCTTTCAGAAAGGTCATCGCTATTTCGGAGGCCATTGCCGATGTGTTGCGTGACCGTGGCGTCGAGAACGAGCGCCTGGTCGTCATCAGGAGCGCCGTCGACGTTGCGCCCTTCGAGAGGTCGGCGGACTGCGCGGCGTTTCGTCAGACGTTCGCGATCCCCGAGGATGCCGTGGTTATTGCCGCTGCCGGTCAGCTGATCCCACGTAAGGGGCATTGCTATTTGCTGCAGGCTATTGCGAACCTGCGCCACAACTACCCGGCGCTGTGCCTGATCATTTTTGGCGAGGGTTATCTTGGCAATCAACTGCGTGCACAGGCAGCCTCGCTGGGACTTGACGACGCAGTGCAGTTCGCGGGCTTTCGCGATGACCTCGACAGTTTCGTTCACTGCTTCGACATTTTTGCGCACCCGGCGCTCGCCGAAGGACTCGGTGTCGCAGCATTGAAGGCCGCCGCCGCCGGCGTGCCTGTCGTCGGCTTTGCGGCAGGAGGCCTCGTCGAAGCCGTCGTGCACAACGAAACAGGACTGCTCGTGGCGCCCGGGGATGTGAACGAGTTACAGGATGCCATCGCGATGCTGATTGACGAAAGCGAGTTGCGAGAGCGGTTCGGTCGGGCAGGCAGGGAACGAATGCAAAACGAGTTTTCTATCGCTAGGATGGCGACAATGCACGTCGATGTGTACGAGGCAGTGATCAATGCCTGAGGATCGGACGATTCATGAATTGTCGAAAACGCTTGTCGAGGAGCTGATCGCGGCGCGAAAAACTGTGTCGACGGCGGAGTCCTGCACGGGCGGTTGGATTGCGAAAGCACTGACCGACGTAGCGGGCAGTTCGGCGTGCTTCGGATATGGCATAGTGAGTTACAGCAACGGCGCAAAGGAATCGATGTTGGGCGTACAGAACAGAACGCTGGCTGACAACGGTGCTGTCAGCGAACCGATCGTTCGCGAGATGGCGGAGGGCGCCTTGAAGCTAAGCGGCGCCGATATCTCTGTCGCCGTGAGCGGTGTCGCCGGTCCGGACGGCGGCACGGACGAGAAACCCGTCGGTACGGTCTGGTTCGCCTGGTCTCTGCGAGGGCCGGGCGGCATTACGACGGACACCGACTTGCAACGTTTCGAGGGCAATCGTGAGAGTGTGCGCATGCAGACCGTAATGCACGGATTGCGCGGTGTACGCGGGCGCTTACCGGCATGAGCACCCGGCGACTGTTTTTTGCGCTGTGGCCGGACGACCGGCAGCGGGACCGGCTGCGAGATTTCATCAGCCCGATCGCAAAGCTCGTCGAGGGGCAGCATGTGTACCGTGGCAGCTGGCATGTGACCACCGCGTTTATTGGCGACTTCGAGGAACAATTGATTCCTGACCTGCAGACGCGAGCGGCAGAAATTCAGGTCGAGCCGTTTCGCACACGTTTCGATCGTGTCGAGTTCTGGCCGCGGCCCAAGGTCGCCAGCCTGGTTGCAGCCACGGTGCCGATCGAGTTGCAGCAGCTCGTCGACTCGTTGAACACCGTGCTCGCCGAGTTCGATGTGCCGGTCGAAGATCGGACCTACCGCCCGCACATTACGGTCGTGCGACGGGCCCGATCGTTCGAGACGCAGCGGCTGGCGCAGCCGGCGCTCATCGAATGGTCGGGATTCGAACTCGTCGAGTCGATGTCGCAACCGGGAGGCGTGACATACCATCCGCTGAAACAATAACTTCGGCACGATAGCTCGTTTTTGTGGAAAGTACCGAGAATCGGAGGCTGCGCCACTACTAGGCTTCAGGCACGATTACTGTATATAATCACATGCAATTCCCCACCGACCGGATGGCAGCAAAAAATGGACGAAAACCGCAAAAAAGCACTCGCACAGGCCCTCGGGCAGATCGAAAAGCAGTTCGGCAAAGGCTCTGTCATGCGCATGGGCGACGGCAACATGATTCCCGATGTCGAAGCTGTGTCGACCGGCTCCATCGGACTTGACGTGGCGCTCGGCATCGGCGGCTTACCGAGAGGACGAGTGGTTGAAATCTATGGTCCGGAGGCATCGGGCAAGACGACACTGACTCTGCAGGTCATCGCCGAGGCGCAGAAGTTGGGCGGTACAGCGGCCTTTGTCGACGCAGAGCATGCCCTCGACCCGAACTACGCGGAGAAACTCGGCGTCGATGTCGATGAACTCCTCGTCTCGCAGCCCGACACCGGTGAGCAGGCACTCGAGATTACGGACATGCTGGTGCGCTCCGGTGCGGTCGACATCATTGTCATTGACTCTGTGGCAGCGTTGACGCCCAAGGCCGAGATCGAAGGCGAGATGGGCGATTCGCACATGGGATTACAGGCGCGGCTCATGTCTCAGGCGCTCAGGAAACTCGCGGGTAACATCAAGCGCTCCAATGCCATGGTGGTTTTCATCAACCAGATCCGCATGAAGATTGGCGTGATGTTCGGTAGCCCCGAGACCACGACGGGTGGCAATGCGCTCAAGTTCTACTCGTCCGTTCGTCTCGATATTCGCCGCATCGGCGCGATCAAGAAAGGTGACGAGGTCATCGGCAATCAAACGCGCGTCAAGGTGGTCAAGAACAAGGTCTCGCCGCCATTCAAGATGGCAGAGTTCGAGATTCTGTATGGCGAAGGAATTTCG
>DAOWGY010000007.1 GCA_030641695.1 Gammaproteobacteria bacterium | reverse complement strand
GTCAGTGTATTCGAGAATACCTCCGCCGAGTTGCCGGCACTGACTCGTGGCCTGATCGCCACGAGCGACTTCCTCCGCCACAACTGGTTTTGGTTGCTCATTGCCATTGCCGCTGTCAGCTGGGGAATATGGAAGCTGTTGCAACAAGAGGGTCCCCGCCGTCGCTATCACCGGTTTCTGCTGCGCATGCCGATCACGGGCCGTCTGACCCAGGGCATCAATACGGCGCGTTTTACGCGCACGTTCAGCATCCTTGCCGGAAGTGGCGTGCCGATACTCGAAGCGATGAAAATATCGGCGGAAGTCATTGAGAACCTGCCGATGCGCGAAGCCGTCAATGAAGCCGCCCTGCGCGTTCGCGAAGGTGGCTCGATAAGCCGCTCACTTGACTCGAGCAAGTTGTTTCCACCGATGATGATTCACCTCGTGTCCAGCGGCGAAGCCGGCGGGCGCCTCGAGGAGATGCTGACCCGGTCGGCCGTCGGGCAGGAGCGCGAAGTCGATGGCCGCATCGCTGCAATGCTCGGTATTCTGCAGCCGTTGTTGATCGTAGCGATGGGCGCCGTCGTAATGGTCATCGTATTGGCGATCCTGCTGCCTATCTTCGAAATAAATAATTTGATTCGTTGAGATTCGGGTCCTTGCGCAAGGCGATTTTTCGCGGTATACAAATGGAAAATCGCAGCCGTACTGGCTTGTAATCAGTCTTACTGTTTATTGCATGAGGTGGTCGCAATGATCGGTGAAATTAAGAACGACATACTTTCGGATGATGTCGAAGGCACGGTCGACGACGTCGAAGACGAAAATGAAGACGAGGGTCTCGAGGACACCGAGCGCGTTCCGACTATTCTCGAGGACGATAACGTCGGTGACATCTCCGTTGAAATCAACGTCGAGGAACTCGTCGCAAAGCTTGAAGCGACCGGTGACGACGATGGGCCAGAGAAACGTGAAATTCGCCATCGCCTCGATGAACTTGAGGAGCGGCGCAAGTCGGATGAAGACCTCGGCAGTACCTACAACTTCAACCTCGACGACGACCGTTAATAGTTGGAGCGCCTCTTGAAGCGCGACTGGAACTCAGCGAAATCGAGCCTTGATTTCTCCGTACCTCAGTCGCGCCTCCAGAGACGCTCCAACGACCAATCCTACCTGAAGTCTCTCGACTTGACGTCCAGGTCTCCCAGCATGTCCGTGTGATCGACCAGTTGTCCGGCGATTACGTGGATCACCTTTCCTTCGATTTGTAATTCTCCGCGAACGCCCATGAGGCGCGCATTCAGCAGTACGGCACGATCTCGTTCTGCGATGTGTTTCCAGACGACGAGGTTGATATGACCCGTCTCATCCTCGAGCGTGACAAAGGTAACGCCGCTTGCCGTGCCGGGGCGCTGCTTCGTGATCACGAGACCGGCAACGCTGATGCTGCGGCCAGTGTCGATACCGGGCAGCCGGGCAGCCTGCAGGTAGCGGTAGCGGTCCAGCCGGTGGCGAATCAGGTGCATCGGGTGCCGTTCCAGCGTCAGGCCGATACTCTGGTAGTCCGCCACGATATTCTGCCCCTCCGTGGGTTTTTTCAGAAGCGGCGTCGCCTCATAGCGATCCATCGATGCAAACAAACCGGTCGGATTCTCGACGCCGGCGACTGCCCAGCGCGCCTGGTGCCGGTGACCTTCGAATACTTTCAATGCGCCTGCCGACGCGAGCACACCGAGCTCGCGACGGTCGAGACCCGCCCTTTCGAGGAGCCGCTGGGTGCTTTCATAGACGCGCACACCACGCTCATCCTCGATGCGACGGCCCGCCTCCTCGGACAATCCCTTGACCATGCGAAATCCGAGCCGTAGCGCCGCCGCTCCATCATCACGAGTTTCGAGCGTGCAGTCCCAGTGGCTTTGGTTGATGTCGACGCCACGTACTTCGACACCATGGCGCCGCACATCCTGCACGAGTTGCGACCCGGAATAGAACCCCATCGGCTGGCTATTCAACAACGCGCAGGTAAATGCCGCAGGTGTATGGCATTTCAGCCAACATGACACGTAAACGAGTAATGCAAAGCTCGCAGAATGTGACTCCGGAAAACCATACTCGCCGAAACCTTCTATCTGGCGGAAAATCTGCCGCGCAAAGTCCTCGCTGTAGCCACGTTCACGCATGCCGTCGATAAGCTTGTCCTCGAACGGCCCGAGACCACCGCGGCGTTTCCACGCCGCCATGGCGCGCCGCAACCGGTCCGCCTCTCCCGGCGTAAATCCGGCGGCGACGACAGCCAGCGCCATGACCTGTTCCTGGAAAATCGGCACACCGAGTGTACGTTGCAGCACACCTTTGACGTCCTCACTCGGATAGTCGACGGCCTCCTCACCGTTTCGACGCCGAAGATACGGATGCACCATGTCGCCCTGAATCGGGCCGGGCCGGATGATCGCTACTTCGACGACAAGATCGTAGTAACAACGCGGCTTCAGCCGCGGCAACATTGCCATTTGTGCGCGCGACTCGATCTGGAACACGCCCATCGTGTCGCCCTCACAGATCATGTCATAGACGACCGGGTCTTCTGCCGGAACACTCGCGAGTGTGTAACACCGGCCATCAAACTCGCGTATCAGGTCGAAGCTGCGCCGGATCGCCGTCAGCATACCGAGGCCGAGCACGTCGACTTTGAGAAGTCCGAGGTCCTCGAGATCGTTCTTCTCCCACTGGATAACTGTGCGGTCATCCATCGCCGCATTCTCGATAGGCACGAGCTCGGACATCGCGCCGTTCGAGATCACGAAGCCGCCCACGTGCTGCGACAGGTGCCGTGGAAAGCCGATCAGCTCCCTGACGAGATACAGGAGCCGCCGGACGATCGGGCTCCCGGGGTCCAGTCCGGCTTCGAGTACGCGACTGTCATCGACGCGTTTGCCGTCCCACCACTGCATCGATCGTGCGAGACGGCCGACTTGCAGCTCTGAAAGTCCCAGCACCTTGCCGACATCCCGCAAGGCGCTGCGCGGCCGGTAAGTAATGACCGTTGCCGCAAGCGCCGCGCGATCCCTGCCGTACTTTTCATAGATGTACTGGATGACTTCTTCGCGCCGCTCGTGTTCGAAATCGACGTCGATGTCAGGCGGCTCGTTGCGCTCTTTGGAGATGAACCGTTCGACAAGCGTCTCCATACGCCCCGGATCGACCTCGGTGATGCCGAGGCAGAAGCACACCGCCGAGTTCGCGGCGGAGCCGCGTCCCTGGCAGAGAATCTTCCTCGAACGCGCGAAGGCGACGATGTCGTACACGGTGAGAAAATACGGCTCGTACACGAGATCGGCAATCAGCTCGAGCTCGTGCTCAATCAGCGTCACGACCTTCTGCGACACACCACCCGGCCAGCGTTCCCGCATGCCCCGCTCCGTCAGCTTGCGCAGATAACTGCCCGGCGTTTCACCGTCGGGCACGATTTCATCGGGATACTCGTAACGCAACTCATCGAGCGAGAAATCGATGCCTGCCGCGATACGAACGGACTCTTCGAGCAGACCGGTGGGATAGATATGTTGCAGTACGGCGGGTGAACGCAGGTGACGCTCGCCATTCGAATACAGCAGGAATCCGGCCTGCTCGACTGTCACGTTTTCGCGGATCGCCGTCAGTGTGTCCTGCAGGACACGCCGGGACCGGCGATGCATGTGTACATCACCACTGGCGACAAGTGGCAGCTTGAGCCGCCGCCCGACGTCCTGCAGGGTTTCGAGGCGCTCGCTCTGCCGGCCGTCGGCCAGCAATTCGACCGCAATCCACAGGCGATCGCGAAACGTCTCACGTATCCAGTGATCTTCAGCATCGAGTGCCAACTCGTCGTCGGGCACCCACAGGACGATGCAGTCCGGAAGCCCGTCTTCAAAAAACAGACGCGTCAGCTCGTAGCTGCCCTTCTCCGCGGCGCGGCGCGCCTCTGTGATCAGGCGACAGAGTGCCGCATAGCCATTACGGTTCTGTGCAAGTGCGACGAGTTTGCGGCCACTGCGCAGGCGGAGTTCGGAGCCGATAATGAGCTTGAGCCCACAGGCCTTCGCCGCCATGTGCGCGCGAACGACGCCCGACATTGAGCATTCATCGGTAATTGCGAGCGCTTCGTATCCGAGCGCTGCAGCAGTCTCCACGAGTTCCTCGGGGTGTGAGGCTCCGCGCAGGAAAGTGAAGTTGCTGAGCGCATGCAGTTCCGCATAGCGACTTTTCGAACTCATCCGAAGATGCCGTGCAGGTACCAGGCCGCCTCGCCGTTTGTTTGCCCGTCTCGTCGACAATTCCGATTACGGAAAACCCACAGACCTACACCAGCGGGGTTCATCGCTGTGTAATAGTCACGCGCAATACCGTCCTTATCCCACCAGCCGGTTTCGAGACGCTCCGGTCCCTCGACAAACCTCAGCTTTCCCTGGTGCAGCGGATGGCCATCGCGCATCGTCAGCAACGCAGGCTCGGGAAGCATCCACAAGGGTCGTTTGAGGCCGTATCGGATCCGAGTCAGTACATCTGCCGCTTTTGTCGCGAACAAGTCTCTTGCACTCCACGCATACTGCGGCCTGTGATCGGCAACGGCAGTGACACCATGCACGGACTCGTTGCCGATACGCGCAGCAAGCTGCTCGGCAAGTTGTGTCATCGAGTAATACTGCTCGCGTGGCGCTTTGCCATGAAAAGCCAGGCGACCCGACTCCGTGTGCAACGCCTGGGTGCTGCCACCGCGCAGCCGTATCGCAATGACGGGCTCCGGCAGACTCAACTGTTCGAAACGCAGGCGCAGCAAACCGAACCAGTGATCGGCGGCACGATCCGCCTGGACGCCGCCGAGCGGTAACGACGTCGCCTTCGCCTTGAGGTGAAAAAACGTGAACAACAACCGTTGTGTGCCCAGCTGTCGTGCCAGCAGGAACTTTTCATGCGCCAGCAACAATTCGCGACAGATGGCCAGTAACAGCTCTCGATCGTCTTGTTCTTCGGTCATCTCGAAATCGGCACAAAATCGTTCCGGTGCGCGCCAGGAGTTACGTGGATCCGGCAGGCGTCCGAGAGCGCGGTCGAGTTGCAGTAGCCGCTTGACACCAAAACGCCTGGCAAACCCTTCCCGCGGCAGTCGCAGGCAATCGCCGATATTCGTAACACCCATGCCCCGCAGAGATTCGGTGGCGGCAGGCGGCCAGTCGAGACAATGAAGCGGCAACTGGCGCAAAGCAGCCGTGATATTCGCCAGCTCGCGAATACAGGTGCGACGCCTGCCTCGTGCGAGCCAGGTAGCAGCCAGCGGCGTTGCTGCGATCGCAAGCGACGCCGCGAAACCCTGCGTCTCGAGACCCGCCGCGATTTGCTGTCGCAGGCTCTGAAGACCATCGAACAATCGCAGGCTACCTGCGATCTCGAGCAACAGCACATCGGGCCCGGCGATGCAGACAAACGAACTGAACTGCTCGAGCCAGGTCGCGAGTAACTCGAGCACCTGCTGCTCGCGTATCACGCTGCGCTCCTCGAGCCTCAGGGTCGGCAATAGCGCCAGTGCCGCGTTCGGCGACTGCCCGGGCAGCACACCGGCCGCACAGGCGTGCTCACCTGCGAGTAATACGCGGTGAACGCCTTGCTGCTCCTCGATGACAACCAACGCCTTGTCGCCAGGCCCACAGGCCTCGAGGGGCAGGTTTGGCAGATAAATACAAAACCAGAGCCGTCGAACTTTCGTAGCAGTGACGGAGACAGGTGTCGGGCCATGCCCCGTTTCCGCGAGCGGTAATGCGTATTGCGGATGCTGCGTAGCAGCGTCAGGAGTCGGGGCTCTGTCCCATGCGATGACGGGTGATTGCCGGACCCTCGCCATAGTCACACGACATCGTGCAATACGGCCGGACTGCCGCCGCGACTCTTCAGGATGGAAAGACGAGTACCCCGGCTGCCGGCAGAGAGTTCGATACGCAAAGCCGCTGCCGACGGTTCGCTGCGGGCTGTAAGCGGACGAAATGCAACAGCCCAGCTTGCCCCTTTCTCGGCGGCGAGCTGCAGCCGCCGGCTGGCCTGGTCATCGAGTGCCTGTGGCCACAGCAACACGGCGGCACAGGTGCCCGAGGACAATGCCTGTTCGGCCGACCAGAGCACTTCACTGTCGTTTCTCGGCCGCACGATCAACACACGCGACAGATTGATGCCCCATTTCTGTAGCGCGGGCGGGTACGGCTGAAACGGCGGCGCCACCCAGGCAATCCAGCCGGGCTCAATGTGATCAGCCCCAGGATCCTCGACACACAGGCTCGCGAGCGCGGGCATCAGCAATTGCAACTCACCAATGCCGTACTGCCCGATCAGGATTTCGGTCAATGCCTGTTGTGGCCACCCGCCTCCGGGCAGATGACGATCGAGTTGCTCATAACCACTGGGGAGACCCTCTGATGCCCGCGGCTGGCCGCGACCACGCCACACGCGCGGGTTCTCCAATAATTTATCGAGAGAGGAGGTATTGCTATTGCGCGACATGCCCCTGCCCGATTAATGCGGCGGCATGCCGTCGCGGATGACGCCGACCACGACGCCCTCGATGACCAGCGCCTGCTTGGTAAGATCGACCTGTATCGGTTCGAATTCCTCGTTCTCGGGCAATAGCCAGACCGTCGTACCGTCCTGGCGATAGCGCTTCACGGTGACTTCGTCGTCGAGGCGCGCCACGATGATCTGTCGGCTGCGGACTTCGGGCGTGCGATGCACGGCGACGAGATCGCCATCGAGGATGCCGGCGTCTTTCATACTCATGCCGTGTACGCGCAGCAGGTAATGCGGTTTGGGGTCGAACAGGGCGGGATCGAGTTTGTAATGCGTCTCGATATGTTCCTGGGCGAGGATGGGGCTGCCGGCCGCGACCCGACCCACGAGCGGCAATCCCATCTGCTCACGCAGGGAATCCTTGAGCTGAATGCCACGCGAGGTGCCCGGTACGAGATCCAGCACGCCCTTCTTCTGCAACGCGCGTAAATGCTCCTCGGCGGCATTGGCCGATCTGAAACCGAGTTCGCGAGCGATCTCGGCACGCGTAGGCGGCATCCCGGTTTCGGCCATAAATTCTTGAATCATATCGAGAATTTCTGATTGTCTTGGGGTCAGTTCGCGCATTTGATCAGCCCTGTATGAATTCACAGTACCTGCGATTATATACAGTACTTCGATCGTTGCAAGAGGGGAAGTACTCCGGAGCAGGCTGCCCTTGGGCGAACAGCACAAGCCCCGAACTGAAAATCATTCGCAACGACACAACAACAATTTAAAAATCCTGTCGCAATCGAACGACAAACAATAATAAAAACAGTGATGTTCATTGCAGCAGGGAGTTATTTGCGAAATAATCCGCCTGCAGTTTTTTCCCAACTAGAGGAATCTTAGACAATGACGAAGACCGCACTCAAAGTAAGCGCACTGGTGCTCGCTACCATACTGGCCGCAGGTTGTGCCAACACGGCAGGAATCGAGGAGACCGCTAACCGCGCTGCTGCTGACGCCAGCGCTGCTGCTGCCGCCGCTGAGGCCGCCCGTGCATCCGCTGATCGCGCTGCCCAGGCTGCTGCCGCTGCTCAAAGCACAGCAGACCAGGCGCTTTCAGCAGCAACAGAAGCACAGGCTTGCTGTGAAGCAAACCGCGAAAGCATGGAACGCATGTTCCAGAAATCGATGTCGAAGTAGCGCCAGACTACAAA
This sequence comes from Gammaproteobacteria bacterium, assembly GCA_030641695.1. Lineage (GTDB taxonomy): Bacteria > Pseudomonadota > Gammaproteobacteria > Steroidobacterales > Woeseiaceae > UBA1847. The sequence goes on along the minus strand of DAOWGY010000007.1, from coordinate 2,848 downwards.
AAAGACATAAAGGCTTTATTGAAACGCCGCGCTTGTCGCGGCGTTTTTTATTCTACTCCCAGCAGCGGCAGGAATGCCGTCGGAACGGCCGATCAGTTCTTCGACCTGGCCCCAGTCGAGTTCCCCGGCGCGCGTATCGGTCACGGCAATGAAGCGTTCGGTCACATACGTCAGCGGATCTTTCGCCGGCGTCTCGAGTTCGACCGCCTCACCGCTGCCCGTATCCACGTCGATGTCCGCCGCTGCCAGTTGATCGTCTACATCCAGCATGGTCGATTCGAGCATCGGATGCACTTCCATGACGAGTTCGTCGCCGAACCAGCCGAGTTTCACCGGTTCATTGATAATGCGCACGGGCGTGTTGACGTCCACATTCGGAAACAGGTATTCGATGTCCTCGGGAAACATGCGGATACATCCATGCGTCACCCGCATGCCCACACCCGCCGGCCTGTTAGTGCTGTGAATCAGGTAGCCTGGCAGTCCGAGACGCATCGCATACCTGCCGAGTGGGTTTTGTGGACCGGCCGGCACAATTCGTGGCAGCGGCCTGCCATCGGCAGCATGCTCGTCGCGCACTGATTGTGGCGGGTACCAGCTTGGATTCGTCACTTTCGAAATGACGCTGGTCGCACCGAGCGGCGTGTCCCAGTCCATGCGGCCGATACTGATCGGATAGGTCATCACGTACGCCGGGGCACCGTCTTCGGGCTCCGGGTAGTAGTACAGGCGATACTCGGCGAGATTGAGCACGATGCCGCGGCGTGGTCCCGGCGGTAATACAAAGCGCGTCGGCAAAATGACTTCGGTGCCCTCGCCCGGCACCCAGATGTTGACATCGGGATTGGCACGGACGATGTCGTGATAGCCGAGCCCGTTGCGTCGCGCAATATCGATCAACGCATCTTCCTCGCGTGCCGTCACGGTCGCCACGGCACCGACGACATCGTATCCCTCGGGTGGCAACTCGTAGATCTCGGCGCGCAAAGACGCCGCAAGCAGGACACTGAGAACGGCTATCGTCAATCGTGCCTGAATCACTGGCCGGTCTCCTCACGCGCGATGACCTCGATCTCGGACTCACAGGCTGCAAGCCAGTCCTGCATCGCGTCGCTCTCGAGCAGACGATGCGGATAGAATCCTGCAGACTCGGGCAGGTTGATGCCGTAAGTCCTCAATCTCAGCACAACGGGCGCGTACATGGCATCGGCAATGGTGAAGTCACCGAACAGCCACGGCCCGTCCTTACCATAACGGCGGTGGCACTCGGTCCAGATCGCGATAATGCGGTCGATATCATCAGTCAAGTCGTCGGGCAGCTGCACGTGGCGGCCCATCGCGCGGCAGTTCATGGGCATTTGCGCCCGCAATACCTCGAAGCCCGAATGCATCTCTGCGCAAATGCTACGTGCGTGAGCACGAGCGACAGCGTCGTCGGGCCACAATTTCTTGTCGGGCCAACGTTCCGCCACTGTTTCGGCAATAGCCATCGTATCCCATACTGTCATGCCGTCGAGCAGCAGTACCGGTACACGACCGGCGGAGGTGAACTCGGCGATTTGTCGGCCGGTCTCGTCGGTCTCGAGAACGATACGATGTTCGTCGAAATCGATGCCGGCTTCGCGCAGGAGAAACCAGGCCCGGAGCGACCAGGAGGAATAATTCTTGTTACCGATGATTAGTCTGGGTTTCATTTTCAATCACGTCTTCGTAATACCCGGGCAGGCAATACCTGCCCGGGCGGCACCTATGGTAAACCATCGCCGCAGACAACGTCGTGCGGGAGATCACGTATCGATTGACCGGCTGCGAGCAGCCCGGTAGCCTGTCGATCCGCACCCTGCGCAGACTTCCGGATGGGCATCAGACTTTCCTTCGAACTCAGCGATCGAGACTTGCGCTTTTTTAAGCAGGCGTTGAAAAAATCGCGCGACGTCGTGCGTGATGCCGAAGAGTCGGACATCGTCGACGCAGTTCGCGACGTCATCGACGATATTCGCAAGAACGAGCCACTGCCCGATTTCGTCGCGACACGGTTGCCTGAGCTCGAATCCATGATTCAGATGCTGGCCGACGAAGAGTGGTGCCTGCCCGCGGATGACCGCGAACGCATTCTCGCCGGATTCGTTTACTTCGGCGACCCGGAAGATATTCTGCCCGACGACATTCCCGTCATCGGCTACCTCGATGACGTGATTATTCTCGAGTTGGTCGCGCGCGATTTGCTGTATGTCAGAGAAGCCTACGAGGACTTTTGCCAGTTTCGCGACGAATTCGACAGCGAACACGACCGTGGAATCGACGCCGTCGTGCGGCGCGATCGACTCGATCGCCGGCGTCAACAATTGCATCAACGAATGCAGCGACGAACATCGCGGCTGCGCAAGGCAGAAATCTGGTGACGATATGCCGGAAATTGAGCGCTAGTAGCGCATCAGTACCGAGCCCCAGGTAAAACCGCCACCGAACGCTTCCATCAGCACGAGCTGACCGCGTTTGATTCGCCCATCGCGAATTCCGACATCCAGAGCAAGAGGCACCGACGCGGCCGATGTATTACCGTGGTCCTGAACCGTAAGAATGACTTTTTCCATGGGCAGATCGAGACGCTTGGCCGTCGCCTGGATGATGCGCAAGTTTGCCTGGTGCGGCACCAGCCAGTCGAGCTCCTCCTTGCTCACCCCCGCTGCCTCGAGCGCTTCGGTCGCAACGCCCCCAAGTGTCTTGACGGCAACCTTGAACACCTCGTTGCCTTTCATCGTGATCGCCGCTTCGTCTGTACCCGCCTTGTACAGATCCTTTGACGGGCCGACCGGGTAGTACAGGAGGTCCTTGTACTGGCCGTCCG
>DAOWGY010000189.1 GCA_030641695.1 Gammaproteobacteria bacterium | reverse complement strand
TCCGACAATTTCGCGACACGCTCCGGGTCGTTCAGGAGCTCCCGGACTGTGCTGTGCGTATCGTCTCTCACCAATGCGTGCAGGTCGCACCAATGCCAGCCGATCCACGGCGACCGCAACAGCGCAAGCCAGGCAAGCCGGTCGCACGGGTGAACGAGTGCGCGCGTGAGGGCGAGTACGTCGAGGATCTCCGGCAAATCTGTGAGCCTGTCAATGTCCACCGACTGGAACGAAATGCGGGCTTCGCGCAATCGAGGCAGCAGAGTCGCCAACTGGGTGCGACTGCGAACAAGAACGACCATGTTGTCGTCCGGATTCTGCGACAACGTCTGCTCGATAATCCTGCAGCCCTGCTCCGCCTCGGTCGCGGGGTCGCCACCGAAAACCGGATAAACGTGGCAATCACCACTCGTCGCGAGCGACGGCACTGCCTCGGCATAGGACACGGCGCCTCGCGATGGTTCGTCGACTTGCGGCAGAACGAGCGGAAATACCGTGTTGAACCAGTGCACCAGGAATTCCCCGGAACGGAAATTCTTCCTCAACAGCAAGGGTTCGAGCAGGACCCCGCCGATTCCCATTTGTTGTGCAAGCAGGAACTGTGCGACCTCGGCGTTGCGGAACCGGTAGATCGACTGCATCGGGTCGCCGACGCAGAACAGTGTACGGTCATCGCCCTGCTCCCAGCCGCCTGTCAGCGCCTCGAGCATGCGGTATTGCGCGCGCGATGTGTCCTGCATTTCATCGACCAATACATGTCGAACCTGGTAGTCGAGCAACAACGCGATGTCGCCGGGCTGCTCGGCTGTCCCCACAGCTTTGCCCGCGCCAAGCGCAATCTCGATGTAGTCTGTTACGCGATTGGCGCTGAATAATTGCTGCAACTCAGCGACAGCCATTGGCAGGAGGCGAAACAGCGCCAGCAATACCGACCACTGTTCATCGCTGTAGTGCGTCGGTGGCAGCGTCCGTATTCCGTGCAATAGCGAACGCAGTTGGCTGGTCCCGGCAAGAGTCTCAAGCAAATCGTGAAAGCGCTTTTTCTGACCCTGATCTGCGGCGGGAAAGCCCTGGTTCTTGTTGACCCGTTTGCGCCAGTCCCCTTTCAAGGTAAGGAGTAATTCGGCGACCCCGTGCCATTCTGGCAAGGAGTCGCTGGATGCTGCAGGCAGCGCCTGCATGTATTGCAGCGTAGCGATCGGATGAATGTTCATTTCCGAGTCGCTCGAGTTTTGGCCAGCGTAGTTTGCGAGCGCAACTAACTCTGGCAACAATTCCGCGGGCATTGCTGCCTGGGTGCTGCTCAGGTGGCGCGTCACCACGGCATCGAGGTTATCCTCGAGTTTGCGGCGCAACAGAACATCGTTACCGTGGCTCGTGTCCCCCGTACCCACGAAAGGTAACCACTGATCGCGCGTCTCGAGCATGCGCGCCAGATAAGCGATGTATATCGACGTGTTGTTGTCGACATGACGGAGCACGTCTTCGACCGCATCACGGACCGGGCCTTTTTCTGCAAGCCAGTCGAGCGTTGCTGCCGCCGCGTTGCCGTACAAAGCCTTGATCTCGGCGTCATTGGCGACGGCATTTCCGGCGGCCGCGCCGCTGCCGGACAAGGGTTGCATTCTTGCGATCGACGCGTTCAGGGAGTCGAGCGTTTGAATGCGCATACGCCGGGGATTAGCGATGATTTGCCAATCGCGAGCCATGTCGCGTTCCAGAACAGCGTTGGCCGCAGTGGCGGTGAGTTGCTCGTGTGCTTCCTCGGGTACGCCACCCTTCTGTGCGCGCAACAGCGCATGTAACACACGATATTGCATTTCCGCAGCGGCCTTGCGCGTGAACGTTATCGCGATGACTTCTTCAGGATCGTCGACAATGGCGAGCAAGTGCAGGTAGCGCTGAATCAACAACTCCGTTTTGCCCGAGCCGGCGGGAGCCTGCACGATGAACGAGCGCGTCACGTCCAACGCATCGATTCGAGCTTGCTCATCTGCGCGCAGTAACTCGGCGTCATGCGTCACGATGCAACTCCCCGTAACGTGACAGCAGGTTCAGAGCACGTGCATCACGTACGTTGTGCCAAAACCTGACACGTACGTCGCCTGCAGCAAGTTCAACGGCCGCGCGTTCGACCTGTTCCGCCCATCGACTCAGCGACTCTTCCCATTCTGCAACATTCATCGAATCCCGGCCGGCGCCGTTCAGGGCGACTGCACGGCTGTCGATGTTGTACAGCGCAAGTGCGGCAACCGGGTTCGGCAGTGCGCACGCATACACCGCCAGTTGCACATCGACGGGATCACCCGCACTGTCCAGGAATTTTTTCGAGGCGCCCGTCTTGTAATCGAGAATAGCAATTGCGCCGTCATCGAAACGGTCGATGCGGTCGATTCGCAGCTTGAGCCGTACTCCCCGCAAACTGAAGTCGACCGACGCTTCAACAGCATCGACGCTGAACGACTCTCGCTCCCGGTCGACCTGGATTACGTTACCGAGGAGCATTGCGACCCGCTGCCGCTCGAGTGCCAGCAGTTCCCCGAGTACACGATCGCTATTGCGCTCGTAGCGAGCGAATGCTCGCTGCACGGCGGACTCGATGCGGCGCTCCATTTCTGTGGCGTCCCAGTTCCTGATATCGCTCTGCGCAGGCGTGTCCTCGTACAGATGGAACATTGCGCCATGAATGAGATTGCCGCGCAGGATCGGGGACAAGCCGGCCGTGATGGGTCGAAGTTGCGTGATGCCGAGGCGGCCGTAGGCGAATGCAGCGAACGGCTCGCTGAGTTGCCTCTGGATGGTGCCTGCGCCGCCTGCGACGGTCTCATCGACTGATACCGGTGGTACCGGGTCGTCGTTGATGATCCTGGCTGTTGCCGTGCTGCAGAGCGCCGCTGCATGCCATCCCGGGTCATCAGAAATCGCTTCACCGGCAATGCTTCCGAGCAGCGATGTCGGTGTCTGATCGGCGTCGTCCTCGGTAAGCGGGTAACTGCACAGGCAGGTGGTCGAACTACCCAACAATCGCCCCAGCACCCTGCTTGCGTAGGCGGCGGTGTCCCGCGGATCGGCATCCGGCATCCCGTAATGGCGTTGCAGACGCCGCGATACCAGTGCCATCGGTCGGCCGGCTGGCGGCCACTGGTTTGTGGTGAGGCCCGTAATCCAGAGCTGGTCGAAGGTCAGCCCCGCAGCCTCCAGCGGCCCGAGGACCTGTATGGCGACGCCCTCCATTTCTGGCTGGAACACGGTCTCCGCCGTCATTGTCGCGATATGAGCAAGCGCTTGCGGCATCGTCATGCCGGGACTCACCAGTTCCAGTCGTGCAAGGTCGTTCAGGAGCTCGCGCCAGCGGTTGACGAGTTGAAAGTCCGCGCTGTCGAGGGCGCTGTTGCCGGGCCAGTTGAACTCCCGCAGGATCGTGTCGATAAGCTCCGCAAGGCGGGCCGGCGATGCATTCTTGGGAATGGATTCGCGGAATTCGGCAAAACTGGACATTCTTGCAAGCCAGTCCGCGGCATCTTCCGAATCCTCACGGCCCTGTAGCGCTCGCGACAGCACCGCAGGCGACCATTGCCGGTCCGGGGATTGTCGCAGTTCGAGCTCGAGACGTGCGCGTCCGGCGATTTCCGCGTTACCCACAAACGGTGTGCGCAACAGCAGGCTCACGTCGCGTCCGCTCAATTCGTGACAACTCCAGCGCAGCAGCAGCAGCGCGATACGGATGGCCGGATAATCACTCAGCCGACGCCCGAACGAGACATTCGCCGCGGCTTCCTGCTGCCCCGTGGCGTACTGCCAACCCGGAACCAGGCCCTCCCGAATCAGTCGTCCGTCGCGCCCGGCATTCTGCTCGAGATCCGAGACGATGATGGCAATGTGTTGCCCGGCGTTTTCATTAAGTTGAGCGCGGGCCCAGGCGCCAGCGGCGCGCAATTCCGCATCTGAATTTTCGAACGCGAGCAATCGGACATTCCCGGTCACCTTTGCGTCCATTTGTTCGACGCGTGTTCCCTGCTCTTTGAGCGCAGCAAACAACTCCTCGACTTGCGGCGTTGTTCGATCAAATCCGGCGACGGCCACTCGCGACGGCAAGCACAGTTGGCCGTCGCGCACGCGATCGATGACGTATGCGACGAGCAATGCGTCGTCGACCCAATTTTCCGATTCAAGCAGGGAGCGGTAACGTATTGCCGCTTTCGCAAACAGTCGCTGATCGGCACCGCTGGCTGAGGACAGAATTTCGTCGAACGGCACGCCCCATTCGTGAATTCTCTTCCACGCGTCACGCGCTTGACGTGCCAGACTCGTGATATTGACGAGCGGATCGTTGATTGCGCTTCCCAGCACGCGCTCCCACAAGACACGGCTCTGCTGGGCATTAATGCGTGTTGGCTGATCGTCCCGAATCGCCGCTACCGTGACTCTGTTCAGCCAGTCCGGATAGGCGAGAATCGTCGGCGTGCGCCACGCCGAGCGGCCGGCCGCGAACTGCTGTTGGTTGTACCTAGCCTTCAGCTCCCGCGCGAGCCTTCGGCTTGCCGTCACTACATGTGACGAGTCGTCGCAGGCATCCGATAACCAGCCATACATGACTCAGGCGTGCTGCACCAGAACGTCGTCAATGCGGTCAAAAACGATATTGAGCGTGTCGGGATCGGGTAAGCTCGTTATGCGGAAATGATCCGAGTAAGCCGTATTGAAGCTGCTACCCGGCGCGACGAGTACATGCCTGTTGTCGAGCAACTCGAGCGCAAAGCGCTGATCGCCAAGCTTGCCCGCGAAACGATCGTGCAGTTTGATGAACGCGTACATTGCACCCATTGGCGCCTCCATGCTGAGGTACGGACTGCCTGCAACCCGGTCGATGATGCATTGACGCGACTGGTACAGGCGGCCACCGGGCTGCACGAGTTCGCGAATGCTCTGGAATCCGCCGAGTGCCGTCTGCACTGCCCATTGACCGGGAACATTGCTGCAGAGTCTCAGTGCGGCCAGCAGTTCCATACCATGTATGTAGTCGCGGGCGCGATCGAGGTCGCCGCCGAACACGCACCAACCCACTCGGTAGCCACATGCACGATAGACTTTTGACAACCCGGAATACGTCAGGCACACAGCGTCACGGACCAGCGTCGCGAACGGGATGAACTCGGCGTCGTCATACACCATCTGATCGTAAATCTCGTCGGCGAGTACGATGACGCCTTTTTTTGCGGCAATTGCGGCGATTCCCTCGAGAGTGCCGCGATCGTAGACGGCGCCGCTCGGGTTATTGGGATTGATGACTACGATCGCCTTGGTACGCGCAGAGATCAGTTCTTCGATCTGCTGCGGGTCCGGCATGAATTTGCTACCTGGCCGGCAATCGTAGTAGCGAGGTACGCCGCCGTTCAAGACGACGGCGGCGGACCACAGCGGGTAATCGGGGCTGGGCACAAGCACTTCGTCCCCGGGATTCAGCAGCGCGCGCAGAGACAGATCGATCAGTTCACTGACGCCATTGCCGATGAAGACTTCTTCCGCACTGACATGCTGGATGCCGCGACTCTGCTGCTGCATGACAACCGCTTCGCGCGCAGGAAATATGCCTTTTTGGTGACAATACGGTTCGGCTTGGCCAAGATTCTCGATCATCGCCAGCCGCATCGTTTCCGGTGTGCGAAAGCCGAACAGGCCGGGGTTGCCGATGTTCAACGAGATTATTTCGTAGCCGCGCTTTTCGAGCTCATCGGCCCGGTTCGCGAGTTGACCCCGAATTTCATACTTTACGTCGCCGAGTGCGGCGCTGGGTTGAATGACTCCGGCCGCGCCGTTTTCCGCTTTTAGTTCTGTAACGTTCAAACCGTTCCCGCTCTTTTCAATTGATCGACCGCAGCGTCAGAATAGCCTAACCAGTCTGCCAATACTTCACCCGTATGTTCGCCAAGCAACGGCGGTGCGCGGCCGTAGTCAACTGGCGATGCCGAAAAACGAACCGGGTTGGCCACCGTGGGCAGCTTGTCGTTGTACGGATGCTCAAGGGTTTGCACGAGTTCACGTTCCTCTGCATAGCCTCCCGAAAAAACCTGCCCGAGGTCATTGATCGGACTGCAGGGCACACCGGCATCGGCCAGTTCCGCGATCCAGTGCTCGCAGCTGCCCTTCCTCAATGCCTGGGTCATCAGTGTCACGAGCGCGTCACGATTTTGAAGCCGGTCCTGGTTGCGGCGAAAGCGTGCATCTTGCGCCAGTTGCGTCAGGCCGCAACACCGTACACAGGCCGCAAACTGACGATCGTTACCGACTGCGATCATGATGTGCCCATCTGCGGTGGGAAAGGCCTGGTAAGGGGCGATGTTCGGATGCGCCGTTCCAAGACGTCCCGGCACCTGGCCGCCGATGAGATAGTTCATGTTCTGGTTGGCAAGCCATGCGACCTGGCTGTCGAACAACGGTACCTCGATCGTCTGGCCACGAGAGGAATCAGCCCGTTCGGCAAGCGCTCCCAGGATCGCTGTTGCCGCGTACATGCCGCACATGATATCTGCAATCGCAACGCCCACTTTCTGTGGTTCGCCGCCATCGGCGTTCGCCGACCCGGTGATACTCATCAGGCCACCCGACGCCTGGATCATCGCGTCATAGCCCGGCTCGTTCGCACGCGAGCTACCCCGGGCGAATGCCGAAATCGTGCAGTAAATCAGTCCAGGGTTACTTTGCCGCAGACTTTCGGCATCGAGTCCCCAACGCTGCATTGTTCCGGCTTTGAAGTTTTCGATCAGGACGTCCGCACGACCGGCAAGTTCCCCTACCAGTTCCTGCCCGTCCGCATGCGCGAGGTCGACCGTAATCGAGCGCTTGTTGCGATTGGTGGACAGAAAATAGGCGGATTCACGCTCGCCATCGCCCTCGAGCCAGGGTGGACCCCATGTGCGGGTATCGTCGCCGCAGCCGGGACGCTCTACCTTGACGACATCCGCACCGTAGTCGCCGAGTAGCTGCGCAGCCCACGGACCCGCGAGTACCCGTGACAAATCGAGAACTCTGACTCCCTGCAGCAGGCCGCTCATTGCCTAGTACTCCATCAATACTATGTTGACGGAGTACCAGCTCCAGGCACTAAAAACCCGGCCAGCTTTGCAGCTGGCCGGGTGGGTCCGCACGGAGATTGCGGATTGCGTGACCGACATACCCTTCAGAATTCGGGGCAAGTCAGTCCAGCTCTTCTACCTCGGCGCTTTCGACACTTTGTCGCGCCGGGGTTTGTTCTATTTCCGGTTCCTTCTTACCGAACCGAACCAGTAAGTCTTCAACTTCATCAGGCGTCAGCCGCCTGATTGAACTGATACGAATTTTCTCCTGTCCCAGTCCATCGTCGACGATCAATTCACCAAAGCCGGCGCAGATCTGTCCTGTGGAGGACTTGAAACCGATTTTCGAGGACGATCGCAGTGCTATTGCCCGCCTGCTCAGTGTGACGTGGTATTTGCGACTACCTCTAGCGGTCACGATGAGATTGGCATCATCCAAGACCCGATAGTCTCGGATAGTCCCCGATGAGATGCAATCGGAACGTCGCCCTTCACCCGCGTACGGGTCCTCATCGGCGCCGTCGCCGGTACTTGCACAAGCTAATAAAATACTTAATAAAAAGACTATACTCCATTGTTTTATAAACATTTTAAATTTACCGCCAATGAATCCCAGAGCGAATGCACCCGCCAAGGTCCGATCGCCGTTTTCGGCCTCGTGAGGTCTCTGCCCGACGTTAAGTTTACGCCGGTTCCGCAGATTTCGAGGCAGGATTTTACGTATCTATGACCGCCCCATCGCGATCGGACGCTCGGGGTCCCGAATCCACTCGCTCCAGGAGCCCACATAAAGCCTTGGTTCGGCATAGCCCGCCAGCAAGCCTGAAATCGCCAGGTGACAGGCCGTGACTCCTGAACCGCACATTACCGCCCAGGGCGTATCCCGGCTCTGCCCCAGTACGGGCCGCCACAGCGCCTGCAGTGCCGTCTCAGGCCGCCACGTGCCATCCTCATTCAGGCTGGCAGTAAACGGAAGATTCAGCGTACCGGGGATGTGACCGGCCACGCTATCGATGGGTTCGACTTCGCCGCGAAACCGGGCTTCGTCACGAGCGTCGACGAGGCTCAGCTCGGCGATGGACACGATGTTCGCAACCACCTCCTCCGTTGTCAGTACCTGCTCGTCGCGGGGCTGCGCGATGAAATTCCCGGGATGAACGGTGTTCTGGCCTGACTCCAAAGGCAGGTTCATCGCTTGCCACGCCTGCAAACCACCATCGAGCAAAGTGACGTTGTGGTGCCCGAGCCAACGCAACAGCCACCAGGCTCGCGATGCAATTGCACCGCCGCTCGAATCGTAGACCACCACAGGCATATCGCGGCAAATTCCAAGCCGCCGAAATGTCGCTGCGAGGGCGTCGACGTCGGGCAAGGGATGTCGGCCGCTGCTTGTCTTTATGGGGGCCGCCAGGTCGGTGTCGAGATCCGCATACACGGCGCCGGGAATATGCTTGTCCAGGTAGGCCTGTTTGCCCGCATCCGGGTCCAGCAGTTCGAAGCGGCAATCAATGATCCGAAGGTCCGAATCGTGCAGGCGGGACTGTAGATTTTGGATGCTGCTGAGCAACTGTTGGCTTTTCCGGTCATTCATAGGTGCATGCGCGCAAGAAGTCCCTGTACGCCTTGTACACGGCGGTACCCTCGTAGACAATACCCGTCCCTCGCCGGCAGGCCGCCTGCGGGGAGTTCAAGGTAAGGGAGACAGTGAGGTGGAAAAAATCCTGGTGGGCCTGAAACGTGTCGTTGACTACAACGTTCGCGTACGGGTCAAAAGTGATGGCAGCGGCGTCGACACGGACGGCGTCAAGATGAGCATCAATCCGTTCGACGAGATCGCTCTCGAGGAGGCTCTGCGCATCAAGGAGCGTGGTGAGGCGACCGAGGTCATCGTCATTTCGATCGCTACAGCCGACGCCCAGCAGCAACTCCGCACTGGCCTTGCGATGGGCGCTGACCGGGCAATACTGGTCGAGACCGGAGATTCGGTCGATTCTCTGACCTGCGCCCGCGCGTTGCTCGAAATCGTAAACCGCGAGAGTCCCAAACTGGTGCTATTGGGCAAGCAGGCGATCGACGACGACAACAGCCAGACCGGCCAGATGCTTGCGGCGCTTTGGGACCGTCCGCAAGCAACGTTTGCGTCCAAACTCGAACTCGATGGTGACACAGCCCGCGTAACGCGAGAAGTCGACGCCGGGCTGGAGATTATCGATGTGGACCTGCCGGCCGTCATAACGGTCGACTTGCGGCTGAACGAGGCACGATACGTGAAGCTCCCGGACATCATGAAAGCGAAAAAGAAGCCGCTTGATCAGATTCCGCTGGCGGACCTCGCTGTTGCTGACAGTGCCGCCATAAAGGAGACCCTCTTCGAACCGCCCGCCGCGCGTGAGAAAGGCGTCATCGTCGATGACGTTGCCGGCCTTGTCAGCGCATTGAACGACAAAGGACTACTGTAATGGCCAGAGTATTACTGATCGCCGAGCATGATGGCGAGACCCTCAACCCGAGTATCGCGAAATGTGTCGCCTGTGCGGCTAGTATCGATGATGCCAGTATCGACGTAGCCGTACTGGCCGAATCAGCCGCGAACGTTGCCGCAGCAGCGGCCAAACTGGATTCGGTCAGCCGTGTCCTGTGCGTCGACGATCCGGCTAATGGCAGTGGCCTCGCCGCTGTGCTGGCGCCGCAAATTGCTGCCCTTGCTGATGGCTACGATTACGTTTTCGGCCCGTCGACGACATTCGGCAGGGACCTGATGCCGCGCGTGGCTGCCCTGCTTGGCGTCAATCAGATCAGCGACATCATGAGCGTGGACGCAAGCCATACGTTCAAACGTCCGATCTATGCGGGCAATGCCGTCGTCACGGTCGAGGCGCCCGCCGACCAACCGGTCGTTGCGACCGTGCGGGTCGCGTCCTATAAGGCTGTCGGCTCGGGGAATTCCGCGGCAATCGAAACAGCTGACGTATCCGCCGAGATTCCGGATCATACGCGCCTGGTCGAAGTACAAAGCGGCCAGTCAGACCGACCCGACCTGCAAACGGCGGCACGCGTCGTTTCCGGCGGACGTGCACTCGGAAGTGTGGAAAGCTTCGACCTGATATATCAGCTGGCCGACAAGCTCGGCGCCGGTGTTGGTGCGACACGGGCGGCCGTCGATGCCGGTTACGTGGCCAACGACACTCAGGTAGGTCAGACCGGCAAGATCATCGCGCCCGAGTTGTATATCGCGATCGGTATCTCGGGGG
>DAOWGY010000158.1 GCA_030641695.1 Gammaproteobacteria bacterium | reverse complement strand
TTCCTCAGGCTTGGCTACTTCGACCTTGGCTTCCTCAGGCTTGGCTTCTTCGGCCTTGGCTTCCTCAGGCTTGGCTTCTTCGGCCTTGGCTTCCTCAGGCTTGGCTTCTTCGGCCTTGGCTTCCTCAGGCCTGGCATCCGTCGTCGCCGCTGCTTCGGCATCGTCAGCCTTCCTGCCGGCCGGCTTTTTCTTCACTGTCGCCTTGCGAGCCGGTCTTTTCCCTGTCTTTTTCTTGCGACCGCCCGACTTCTTGACCTTGCCTTCCGCGTCGAGCTCGATGAATTCGTCATCACCGAGCGCAACCTCCGGAAGGGACGTCTTGCCATCGAGCACGGCGTCAGCAACCAGGGCGGCGTAGAGTTCAATGGCACGCATGGCATCGTCGTTGCCGGGAATGACGTAGTCAACATCGTCGGGTGAGCAGTTTGTATCGACGACCGCGACAACGGGAATCCCCAGCTTTCTCGCTTCGCGAATAGCGATATCCTCATGATCGACATCGACCACGAACAGGACGTCGGGCAAAGACTTCATTTTCTTGATGCCGCCGAGGCTTCGCTCGAGCTTGTCACGCTCGCGAGTGAGCCCGAGCACCTCTTTCTTCGTCAGGCCCTCGAAACCACCTTCGTCGGCCATCTCTTCGAGCGTCACCAGGCGCTTTACGGACTGACGAATGGTCTTGTAGTTGGTCAGCATTCCACCGAGCCAGCGCTGGCTCACGAACGGCATCTCGCAGCGAATGGCGTTGTTACGCACCGAGTCGCGCGCCGCACGTTTGGTTCCAACGAACAGCACCTTGCCGCCGTCTGCAACCGTCGCCTTGACGAATGCGCAGGCCTCACGAGCCAGGGGCAGGCTCTTCTCGAGGTTAATGATGTGGATTTTGTTGCGTTCACCGAAGATGAAGGGTGCCATCTTCGGGTTCCAGTAGCGGGTCTGATGCCCAAAATGCACGCCAGCCTCTAGCATCTGGCGCATTGTTACGTCTGCCATTTCAATTCTCCGGGTTAGGCCTCCGCATACCCCATCGCGCAACCCCTTTTTAGGTGGGGCACCCAGCGTGATGTGACGGTATGCGTGTGGATTAATTGCCTCTGGGGCGCGCGCTTTATACCATAGCTGGCCGGGTCAGAGAAAGGGGTCAGAGCCCTTTTCCGTACGGAAATTAAGTGCGGTTCGACCCCACTGACCACTTGATTAACGAATTCCTATGACCGTGACCATAAAAACTGCCGAGGAGCAGGACAAAATGCGAGTTGCCGGGCGCCTGGCGGCCGATGTGCTGGACATGATCGGCGATTATGTGAAGCCCGGCGTCACAACCGATGAACTGGACCGCATATGCCACGAGTACATCACCGACGTGCAGAAGGCCGTACCGGCGCCGCTGAACTACCGTGGCTTCCCGAAATCGATTTGCACGTCGGTGAATCACGTCGTGTGCCATGGTATTCCGGGCGAGCGCAAGCTGAAGTCGGGCGACGCCGTCAATATCGATATCACCGTCATCAAGGATGGCTTCCACGGCGACACGAGTCGCATGTTTTTCGTCGCTGCGGCAGGAATCCAGGCGCAACGCCTGGCCGAAGTGGCTTTCGAAGGCATGTGGCTGGGAATTGAACAACTCGCGCCCGGCAGGCACCTTGGCGATGTAGGCGCAGCCATCCAGCGACATGTCGAAAAAAACCGCTGCTCGATCGTCCGCGAATACTGTGGCCACGGCATCGGCCGGGTTTTCCACGAAGATCCGCAGGTCCTGCACTACGGCAGTGCCGGCACGGGCATGGAACTCAAATCCGGCATGACCCTGACCATCGAACCGATGGTCAACGCCGGCAAGCCGGCCGTGAAGCTGCTTCCCGACGGCTGGACCGTCGTCACCAAGGACCACAGCCTGTCGGCACAATGGGAGCACACGGTGCTGGTCACGGATGCCGGCTACGAAGTGCTGACGCTCGGTGCAGACGCACGTTAATAGCCGGGCCACGCTGGGCGCGGCCGACGATGATCTGAAGCGCCGATTTCTGGCCGGCGAATCCGTCGTCGACCTTGTCCACGAGCGTGCCGATATCGTCGACGGCCTGCTCGTCAATCTCTGGCAAACCCACGCGGGCGACCTGACACGGTCACTCGCACTCGTGGCCGTTGGTGGCTACGGCCGCGGCGAGCTGCATCCTTTTTCGGACATCGACATTATGCTGCTGCTGCCCGATGCCATCGACGCGGCGGCCGAGCAACGTCTCTCGGCATTCATCACGTCATTGTGGGACATTGGCCTCGATATAGGCCACAGCGTGCGTAGCGTCCGGCAATGCGTCGAGGAAGCCTCTGCCGACCTCACCGTGGCGACGACATTGATGGAAGCCCGTCTTGTCGCCGGGCCGGAGGCATTGTTCGCCGACATGCAGGCGGCTGTTGGTCCGGATCGCCTGTGGGCACCGCAGGAGTTTTTTGCCGAAAAGCGTCGCGAGCAAATAGCCCGACATCATCGCTACCACGACACGGCCTACAACCTGGAACCCAACGTCAAAGGCAGTCCGGGTGGACTTCGCGACATTCAGATGATCGGCTGGGTTGCGAAGCGGCATTTCGGCGTGGATACCCTTGACGAACTCGTGCACCACCGCTTTCTGGCGCCTGGCCAGCTGCAGCTCCTCCACGAAGGCCAGGCATTCCTCTGGCGCGTGCGTTTCGGGCTGCACATTCTGACCGGGCGCCGCGAAGACCGCCTGCTGTTCGACCACCAGGTGAAACTCGCCGAAATGCTCGGTTACGAGGACGCCACTTACACGCTGGCCGTCGAACAGCTGATGCAACGCTACTACCGCACGGTCATGGACCTGTCACGACTCAACGAGATGCTGTTGCAGCTTTTCGAGGAAGCCATCCTGATGGATCCCGACGCGGCGCCGGAGCCATTGAACGAGCGCTTCCAGGTCAAGAACGGTTACCTGCAGACAGTCGACAGCCGGGTCTTTGTCAACGACCCATCGGCGCTGCTCGAATTGTTCCTGCTGCTGCAGCAACATCCCGGTATCCGCGGCGTCAGCGCCTACACGGTCGGGCTTATCAAACGCAACCTGCACCTGATCGACGAGCAATTCCGCCAGAACCCGCGCAATCATCGACTGTTCCTGGCCATCCTGCGCGCCCCGGCAGGCGTTACCCACGAACTTCGGCGCATGAACCTCTACGGCGTGCTGGGTCTTTACATCCCGTCGTTCGGGCGCATCGTCGGGCGCATGCAATATGACCTCTTTCATGTCTACACCGTGGACGAGCACACGTTGTTCGTGGTCAGCAATCTGCGACGCTTTGCATTAGAGCGTTTCGATCACGAATACCCGCATTGCAGCCGCGTCATGCAAGCGCTGGAGAAAGCCGAGATCGCGTACCTCTCCGGGCTGTTTCACGATATTGCCAAGGGCCGTGGCGGCGACCATTCGGAACTCGGCGCCGTCGACGCGGAGGCATTTTGCCTGGAGCACGGCATGAGCCGCTACGAGGCGCGCACTGTGGCCTGGCTCGTGCTGCATCATCTGGCTCTGTCCACGACGGCCCAGAAGCGCGACATCGGCGACCCCGATGTCGTCAACGAATTCGCGGCACTCGTCGGCGATCAAACACATCTCGACTACCTGTACGTACTCACCGTTGCCGATGTCCGTGGAACCAACCCGAAGCTCTGGAATTCCTGGAAAGCATCTTTGTTCCATGACTTGTACGAACTAACCTCACGCGCGCTGCGGCGAGGCCTCGAGAATCCGATTGATCGCGAACAATTGATTCTCGAGAAACAGGACGAGGCGCGCGAAATGCTGCACGAAGCGAACGTAGACGACGAGCGCATCGCTGCCGTCTGGACGTTTTTGAACGATCGCTATTTTCTGCGCCATCGCAGCAACGAGATCGCCTGGCACACGGAGTGGCTCGCAGATTCCGATACCGACTCCGACATCGGTCTGGTCGACGTGCGGCGACAGCCCGGTGGCGATGGTGTAGAGGCCATACTGTATACACCCCGCCGCAAGCATACGTTTGCTCACGCGACGGCCGCGCTCGACGAACTAGGCATGACGATCGTCGATGCGCGCGTCGAGCAGCTGGAGAACGACTACAGCCTCGACTCTTTCATATTCATGGAGCTCGACCGTCGTATGGACATCGACGAGTCGCGCATGACTAAGATCCGACGATCATTGACGCGGGTACTCACATCGAGTGACGATGACGTTGCCAAGGTGACTCGGAAGCTGCCGCGCCAGGCGCGCATGTTTACGACCAAGACCGTCGTCGACTTCGAGCATGACAATACGAGAGGGCTGACGGTCATGGAGCTGGTTGCTGCAGATCGACCCGGTCTCCTGAGCAAAGTAGGCAAGGTTTTTATCGATCAAGGCGTGGATATCGACGCCGCGAAAATCATGACCATCGGTGAGCGTGCCGAAGACGTGTTCTACATCAGCGACGAGGCCGGTGCGCCAATTCGGAAGGCGGCAAAATCGCGCCTGAGCAAAGGGCTGATCGACGCCATCGACGAAAACGATGCGGCAAACTGAAGGGACTATTGAATCGGATACGACTATGCAGGACCTCATTGAGATCATCGAACGCGGCTTCGACACTGGCGGTACTACCGGCAGCGACGCTGAGCGGGAAGAACTGATCGCCGCCGTGGACGCGGCCATCGCGATGCTCGATACCGGGGCCGCCAGAGTGGCGGAAAAGATCGACGGTGCCTGGCACGTGCACCAGTGGCTGAAGAAAGCTGTGCTGCTGTCGTTCCGGCTCACGGACAATCGCTCGATCGATGCGGGATACAGCCGCTTCTACGACAAGGTGCCCCTGAAGTACGCGGACTATAGCGACGAGCAATTCGCTGCCGACGGCGTACGAGTCGTGCCCGATGCTATCGTGCGCCGCGGCGCCTACATCGCTCCCGACGTCGTGTTGATGCCGAGTTACGTCAACATCGGCGCCAACATCGACAGTGGCACCATGGTGGATACCTGGGCAACTGTCGGCAGCTGTGCCCAGATCGGCAGGAACGTCCACCTATCGGGCGGTGTTGGCATTGGCGGCGTGCTCGAACCGGTGCAGGCGGGGCCGACGATTATCGAGGATGACTGTTTCATCGGCGCGCGTTCGGAGGTCGTAGAGGGCGTGATCGTCGAACAGGGATCCGTCATATCAATGGGCGTCTACATCGGCCAGAGCACGCGCATTTATGACCGGGATACGGGTGACGTAAGCTACGGTCGCGTGCCTGCAGGATCGGTCGTCGTGCCCGGCAACCTGCCGTCCAGCGACGGCAAATACTCATTGTATTGCGCGGTGATCGTGAAGCACGTTGACGCGAAAACCCTCGCCAAGACGGGATTGAACGAGCTATTGCGGAATGCGCAATAAAATGCGCAATAACAAGGGCGAAACGTGCTAACTGTTTACGGCATCAAGAGCTGCGATACCTGCAGGCGGGCCAGGAATTTCCTGACCGAGAAAAACATCGAATTCAGATTTCACGATGTTCGCGATGACGGGCTCGATATCCAGATGCTGGAGCGCTGGTCCGGGCGAATCGACTGGCAACGACTCCTCAACAAGAAGAGCCTTACGTGGCGCAAAATACCTGAGGTCGACCGCAACGACATGACGAAAAACAAGGCATTCGCGGCCATGATCGACCAGCCGACACTGGTGAAGCGGCCGGTACTGGAACACAAGTCCTTCTTCGCCGTTGGTTTTTCGGAGAAGCGCTTCTCGGACTTTCTCGAGAAATTCGCTTGATGCTGGAGCGCTTCTGGAACCGCGATTAGGTCGCGCCTCGAGAGGCGCTGCAACGAAAAAGGCGAGTCCTGAGGACTCGCCTTTATTGGTCGTGCAGAGCTCCCCGTGTCAGGGGCGCATCAACCGATTAGAGAGGTACGATATTCTCAGCCTGAGGGCCTTTCTGACCCTGGGTGATCGTGAATTCGACCTTCTGTCCCTCGGCGAGCGTCTTGAAGCCGCTGCCCTGGATTGCGCTGAAATGCGCAAATACGTCGGGGCCAGACTCCTGCTCGATAAAACCGAATCCTTTGGATTCATTGAACCATTTAACGGTTCCTGTAACGGTAGACATTTGTAATTCCTCGTATTTCAAAATAAAAACACGCCCCATAGCAGGGCTAACTTGCTGGAAATGTTGCTGTTGCTTATGAAATACAGGACGAGGCACTTAGGATGAGCTTCGAAACCGTATGCATAAAAACTCGGCAAACGATCAAGCTGCGCGAAGTGTATAGCGCTGGCGGCGCAATAGCGAGCCCATCGTCCACAACCCGCGCCGTGCGGCGACATTTCAGCGCTTTGCTAGCCAATTCGGTCGCTTATGTAGTCCTCGGTGAGCTTGCCAGCAGACCCTTCGCTGTGCTTCTCTTTGGCAAAATCTGTCCTCATTTTTCGAGTCTCGATGTCGACCTCTGATCCCGGCCTGCTGGAACACCCATCGCTGCGCCTCCTGCTTGACCTGATCCGGCGTCGATCCGTGACGCCCGATGACGCGGGGTGTCAGGAGGAGATCGCCGAACGGCTGCGGACTGCAGGCTTCGAGTGCGAGTCCATGAGTTTCGGTGACGTCAGCAATCTTTGGGCACGGCGCGGTACGGTCTCGCCCGTATTTTGTTTCGCCGGACATACTGACGTCGTGCCACCGGGCAACACGGATGACTGGCTCTCGGCCCCCTTCGAACCCGTGGTTCGTGACGGTCATCTCTACGGTCGCGGTTCCGCCGATATGAAAAGCGGACTTGCCGCAATGGTTGTCGCCGTAGAGCAATTCGTTCAGGCATACCCCGACCACACCGGGAGCATCGCTTTTCTCATCACCAGTGACGAAGAAGGACGAGCGCGCG
>DAOWGY010000307.1 GCA_030641695.1 Gammaproteobacteria bacterium | reverse complement strand
TGCCCGTGTATCGCCGCGCGGTCGACTCGTGGCGCGTGCCGGCACTGTTGTTGTGACGGCCGGTACGGTGGTCAGAACTCCCAGAGCACTCCAACTGCCGGTAACCGCGGTAGCCAATAATCGAGACTGGGATCGAGCACTGGAACACTCTGGTCGTCAGCAACATCCCAGTCGGTGCAACACACGTTGCTGCGATCGGTGATGTTGGAAATTTCGACAAACAGGCTCAACGTGCCGCGCCGCACATCGAAGCGCCGGCTGGCGCGGAAGTCGAGGCTGGCGAAGTGCTCATACCGCAACGCGTTGCGTGGCCCCGGCACAACGATGTAGTCGGGTTCGCCGTCCGGATCCACACCGTCCTGCAGCAGTGACAGGTCGGTCGTTGGCCAGCCGCTGTGCACGCTGGCCGCGAGCGACACGTCCCAGCTCTCATTCGACCAGCCAAAACCGCCCTGGACGGCATGCCGTTGATCCCAGCTGCGGTATTCGTCGCGACCCTCGATCTCGTCTGTTGCCTTCGACCACGTGTACGATGCCCACCAGTTCCAGTCGCCACGAGCGCGGTGGATCGAAATCTCTGCGCCGTTCGATTTTGCGCTCGACGGCTCCAGCCTGATCCGGTCCGGCTGCAATTCCGGAATCAGTCCCAATGGATCGAACAGATTTTCGAAACGGGGACGCACGTCCTGCATGTCCTTGTGGAATAACTCCAGACGCAGCCTGACATCGTTGCTGAATCGATGCTGGATACCGGCAATCAGGTGATCAGCGCGTTGTGCCGGCCAGAATTCGGTGACGCCGTCTTCGATCTGCAACTCATGGATGCCCTGTGACTGGTGATAACGTCCCCAGCTCAGGCGCAGGTCGGTGCGTTCGCCAAGTTTGCGCAGCAGGCTCATGCGCGGGCTCAATTGCGAGTCCGACACCAGTCCGGTGTAAGTCTGGTCGTCCCAGCGCAAACCCCATTCGAAAATAGTCTTCTCTGACAACTTCCAGCGATCCGCAACGTAGGCGCCGTAGCTGCCGCCGTTCGGGTTGGCAACTGCGGCCCGATCGACGCGGTCGGGAAGATCCGGATACAGTGCTGGCAAGCCGAAATACTCGGCGGTCGACGCATAATCGTAGTTCGCTTCGCTGTAGGAAAATTGCACGCCCCACTGCACCAGGTGACGGTCGGTGGCGCGCCAGGTCCAGTCCTGGCGCACTGCAATCTGCTCGACATCCCGCTCATCACGTACTGTTGCAACCATCTTCTCCGGGTCGTCCAGGAAACCGTCTCGCAGGTTTTCGAACGCGACTACCGAAAACACGGTCATCGTCGACAGCTCGTCCGACCACTGGTTATCGAGCTGCAGCCAGAGCTGTGCATTACGTGTGTCGCTGTCGACCTGTTCACGCTCGGCCGGATCCGTCTCGAGCACGATCGTGACAACATCGTCCGCATACAGTGCATTGACCGACAAAGTTGCATTCGGCGTGAGTTCGAACGCGAGCTCCGCAAACACGTCGTAGTATTTGGGCCGCCCGAAATCCGGATTGATAATGAGGTCAAGGTTGCCGCGGCGTGCGGAAAAGAGCCAGCGCATGTCATCCTTCGAGCCCGTCGTCAGCACCGAAGTATTGAAGACGCTGATACCGAGTTCGGTGTGTCGTGGCTTGTCGGCCTGCATCGACTCCATTAACACGAAGCCGCTCATGCGGTCGCCGTAGCGTACCGGGAAGCCGCCTGTAAATACCTCGACGCCCTCGATAGCGCGCGCGTCGATAGCACTGAATATGTTCTGGTAGTCGCGTACGTGGAACGGGTCGAACAAACGCTGGCCGTTCAGGACGATGCCCACCTCACTTTCTTCACCACCTCTAAAATGAGTTTTGGCAGACGCGCCGCTGGCTGCGGCGCCTGGCAGCCGATGCGTTGCACGCAACGGATCTTCACCGACGTCCGGTAAGGTCTGAATCGTGCGCCGGTCGAGCAGAAAGCGCGACGAGGCGACGTCGCGACCGATTTCGTATTGGCTTGCGGACACGGTAATGGTCTCGATCTCGGGTTTTTTCACGCGTGTCACCGGCTTTTCTGGCTCGACCGGTTCTGCGGCCGGCTTGACGGGAATGACGAGGTACACGCCTGC
Source organism: Gammaproteobacteria bacterium (assembly GCA_030641695.1). GTDB lineage: Bacteria > Pseudomonadota > Gammaproteobacteria > Steroidobacterales > Woeseiaceae > UBA1847. The sequence continues at coordinate 2,220 of DAOWGY010000307.1, read as the reverse complement.
CTCGTGGCGCACGGTGAGTTGGTGCGGTTCGAGAATCTGCCGCACGATCTCGGCGGGCTCGCCCTCTCGTGGTTCGATACTGACGATCAGGTCATCGGTTACGAGGGCATTACTGTAGGCAAACGGATGTCCCGCGTCGCGAAACTCGTCGATGACGTCGGCGACCGGCCGGCCGAGATAAGGCGCAGCGTCCCCATAGGCAGCCGTGCCGGCTGCCGTTACCAGGATAACAACGCTGAAGAGCCTCTGCAGCATGTGATCGGCTTGAATTACCTCTCGCTTATGACGATCCATCCATTTTCGATGTTCGAATCCAGGGTCGTAGTTTGCAGAAGTATGCGTAGCGCCACTTGTGGCTCGCGATCGACTGAACCGGCCATCATTGTGATGTGTGCGCGCTGTTCAACGGCATCAGTCATAAAGCGAACTTCCAAACCCGACTCGCGGGCCACCCAATTAATGAATTCGTACGCACTGCGTTCGTCGACGCTGACGGCCGGCGCCATCTGCTCCACCCAGCGCCAATCGTCGCCATGGCTGCTGATGTTGGTGATCGTGGGGCGATTGCTGCCTGCCAGCGTCAATCGCTCGCCCGCTTTCGCCCTGGTGTCGTGATATGCACCTTCGACCTCGACCTGACCCTCGCGAACGCTGATTATCATCGCACCGCCATCGACGCCAGTCATGTATTGGGTACCAACGTGCCGAACGACGCCGTGCTCCGTCCGTATTGCAAATCCCGTTACCGAACTCTGCGTATTGCCTGCCTGTAATGAGGACGGTTGCGAATCGAAGTAGACGCGTCCTGATCGCAACAGGATTTCTTCAGGCGATACGAACTCGACGCGCGTGTCTTCATCGACGCGCAGGGAGCCACCATTGATCCAGGTGATTCCGGCACCGGAGTCGTGCCCAGTGACGATTACCTGACCGGCTGTCAGTTCCGCCAGATCACGCATCTCCTGCAATTGCGACTGTTCGCCGAGGAGATAGATCGAGCCGATCGTCTTGTCGATGGTCGCGACCTGCACGGGCAGGGCGCTCGGCACACGCAACAGGCTTACGGTGACACCGACCGCGAGCAATACCGTCGCCGCTGCGGCCAGCGATATTAGCCTGCGCCGTTTGCGCCGTCTGCCCGTTACCGCGCGCCACTCGGCTGCGACGGCATCACGGACGGCTGCCGTATCTTCGTCAGCGGGCATGGGCCGTGGTGGCGCGTTGCGCAGCAATGCCTCGAGTGCGTCATCCGTTGCCAACATGTCGTCTCCGTCTGTCATTGTTATACCAACCCGTTTGCGTTGTCAGCACGTCCGTTCATGCCGCCGATGAGTGTCGTATAGACTTCACCGAAGGCCCGTTTTGCTCGTGCGATTAATGATTGAGTTGCTTCCTGGCCGATCTTCAATCGTGCAGATATTTCCTTCACCGAGCGGCCTTCCACGTACTTCCATTCGAGCACATCGCCGTACCTGGCCGGCAGCCGGTCCATTGCAACCTGGATGAGCCGCAGACCCTCGGCACGCTGGTAGTGCACATCGGGACTTTCGTCCAAAGGCGCCTGGTAGGAATCGACAGCCGCCTGCACCTCCGGGAAATCCTCGGTCAGCACGATGTGCTCCTGGTAGCGAAGCTGCTTCCTGAGCCACTCACCGGTCTCGTTGCGGCAAATCGCGCACAACCAGGTGAAGAGGGCCGACTCGGCCCGGAAGGTGTGTAGTTTGCACAGGGCGCGAGTCAGCGTGATCTGCGCCACCTCACGCGCTGCCTCCGGGTCGTCGGAGAGACGCGCGAGGGCAAAGCGATACAGGCGTGCAAAATTCTCCTCGAAAAAGCGTTCGAACGCCCGTTCGTCGCCTTCAAGCAGCTGTTTTACAAGCTGTTTATCATCCAGATAGATCGCCACTACGCCCCACTCCCTGCCGTGGGAAGTTAGACGGAAATACGCGCCGAAATCGGTCGCGCTCAGGCGATTTTACGCCTCCCGGACCACCCAAACCGTGATGACTCGACGATTAGTGGTAAGCCTCGTGGGAGCGCGGCCCAGCGCGCGATTAGGACTAGGGCGGGCTGCGGGGATGTTTTTCGAGGAAGTAAAGCGGACCGAAGGGAGCCATGACGAGAAAAAGCATGGCCGCAGCCCACCCTGCCTCACCATTCGTCGATTCGTCACGGTTTGGGTGGTCCGGGAGGCGTAAAATCGCCTGAGCGCGACCGATT
>DAOWGY010000211.1 GCA_030641695.1 Gammaproteobacteria bacterium | reverse complement strand
GATTGCCACGCTGGCCAGGTCTTGATTGGGTTCGTGGAGGCCTGCCCGTTGTGGAAACACTGACGGGCTATGACCTGCTGCATGTTCCCTCCAATTATGCCCCGACATTCAGGCCTGAACGGACGATCGTGACCATTCACGACGCGATGTTTCTCATCAACCCGGAACCGCATCTGCATGATCCGGTGTCATCGAAGAAAATTACCGATCTTGCCAGGAAGTGCCGTGCCATCATCACGTGCTCGGAGAGTTCGAAACGCGACCTGGTCGAGTACATCGGCCAGGCTATTTTCGCGGTCGCCGCAACGACCGTCGACCAGGCGCGCCGGGCGGCGCGGCTCGCGAAGATCGACTACGAAGAGCTCGAGCCGATACTCGACCCACTGACAGCCATCGAGAAAGAATCGTTTGTATTGCCGAGCGAGACACTCACATGTGGCGACGCGGGCAAGGCGATATCGAACGCACCGCACCGGCTGCAACGACGCCTGCAGCTCGGCGGGCAGGACCAGTTTTACCTCGAAGGCCACATTGCGATGGCGATCCCGCAGGAAGACAACGGCCTGCTTGTTTACAGCTCCACGCAACATCCGGACGAGGTGCAACACCTCGTCGGGCACGCCATCGATCGCGCAGCGAAGGACGTTGTCTGCATCTGTCGTCGCATGGGTGGCGCGTTCGGCGGCAAGGAAAGCCAGGCGGCGACTATTGCCTGCATAGCGTCGCTGATGGCGGTCAGGACCGGGCGCTCCTGCAAACTGCGTCTCGATCGCGATGACGACATGATCATGACCGGCAAGCGCCACGATTTCGTCATCGATTACGACGTCGGTTTTGACGCTACGGGGCGTATCGAGGGCATCGATTTCATGTTCGCGTCGCGCTGCGGCATCTCGGCCGACCTGTCGGGGCCGGTGAACGACCGCACGATGTTCCACTGCGACAATGCGTATTTCCTCGGTAACATCAACATCGTGTCGCACCGCTGCAAGACGAATACGGTATCGAATACGGCGTTTCGTGGTTTCGGCGGACCGCAGGGCATGTTCGCCATCGAACATGCGATCGACGACATCGCGCGCGCGCTTGGCATCGACCCGCTCGACGTCCGGCGCAGGAATTTCTACGGCGTCGGCGAGCGTGACATGACGCAATACGGGCAGAAAGTCGAAGACAACATCATCAATGACATCATCGACAAGCTTGAGGCGGACGCCGACTATCAGGCACGCCGCGAATCGATTCGGCAATTCAATTCCACGAGTCCGATACTGAAGCGCGGCATCGCGATGACACCGGTGAAATTCGGGATCTCGTTTACGGCCACGCACCTGAATCAGGCCGGCGCGCTTGTGCATGTGTACAAGGACGGCAGCGTGCATCTCAATCACGGCGGCACCGAGATGGGACAGGGTTTGTTCATCAAAGTGGCGCAGGTCGTTGCCGACGAACTCGGCATTGGCGTCGAGCAGATCCGCATCAATGCCTCCGACACGAGCAAAGTGCCGAACGCCTCCGCGACAGCGGCATCGAGCGGCTCGGACATGAACGGCAAAGCGGCAGAAATTGCGGCGCGCAAGATTCGCAATCGACTCACCGAATTTGCGGCGCGGCATTTCTCAGTTGGTGAGAAAGACATCGGCTTTGCAAATGGCACAGTGCACGTCGGTGACACGACGCTCGACTTCGCCGAGCTCGTGCAGCTCGCGTGGCTCGACCGCGTTTCGTTGTCCGCGACAGGGTTCTACAAGACCCCGAAAATCAACTACGATCGCGATACGTTCAGCGGCCGGCCATTCTTCTACTTCGCTTACGGCGCCGCGGTCAGCGAAGTAATTGTTGATACGCTGACTGGCGAGAATCGGCTGCTGCGCGTCGACATCGTGCACGACTGCGGCGATTCGCTGAACCCGGCCATGGATCTCGGCCAGGTGGAAGGCGGTTTCGTGCAGGGTGCCGGCTGGCTTACCGCGGAAGAGCTGTGGTGGAATGAGGCCGGTGAACTGCAAACTCATGCACCATCGACCTACAAGATTCCGACCTGCTCCGATCTCGCACCGGACTTTCGTGTGCAACTGCTCGACAACGCCGCAAATCGTGAGGACACGATCTACCGATCCAAGGCCGTGGGCGAGCCGCCGTTGATGCTCGCGATCTCGGTATTTCATGCAATTCGCGATGCCATCGCCAGCGACGACGATCCCTTGCCCGTGCTCGATGCACCGGCGACGCCCGAAGCGATATTGCGTGCGCTCGACGCAGGTGCCGTATGAACGAGTGGATCGAGGAACTTTGCGATCTGACCGCGGCCGGGGAGCCGCTGGTACTCGTTACCGTGGCTGCCGTTCGCGGTTCGGCGCCGCGTGAAGCGGGCGCCAGGATGATTGTCACTGCTGGTGAGACGATAGGCACGATCGGCGGTGGCCAGCTCGAACACCAATGCACGCGCATTGCAGTCGGCTTGCTGTCCGGCGAGGAGTCACCGTCACTGCGCAAGTTCCCGCTTGGCGCATCGATGGGACAATGCTGTGGCGGCGTCGTCGACGTGCTGTTCGAGCCCATCGCAACGGGCTTGCCGGAGTGGCTGCGGGACCTGCGCGCATTAAACGGACAACACCAGGCCGCTGCAATCGTCACGGAAACGGGCTCATCGCTGAAGTTCGTCGTCACTGCGGACAACGTTTTCACTACGGCGGATCAATCGCCGTCGACATCGTCAATCGCGCGGGCACGAGAAGTGCTCGACGAGCGTACCCCGCAACTTGTCGATGGCTTGTTCTTCGAGCCCGTGCTCGGCAGCGATCTCAATATCGCCGTGTTCGGTGCGGGGCACGTTGGCACCGCCGTGGTCAATGCACTGTCGGGCCTCGACTGCAATATTCGCTGGATAGACAGCCGTCGAGACATTTTTCGCGCGTCGCCGCGAAACGTCCGCACTATCGAGGCAGCGGAACCGGCGCTCGAGGTCGCGGCGATGCCCGCCGGCAGTTGTTTCCTGGTCATGACGCACAGCCATCCACTCGATTTCGAAATCTGCGACCGAATCTTGCGGCGTGGCGATGCGGTGTATTGCGGCCTGATCGGCTCGTTGTCAAAGCGTCGCCGTTTCGAGAAGCGATTTCGGCAACAGGGCCTGTCGCAACAAGCTATCTCGCAGCTGGTCTGCCCAATCGGCGTTGCCGGCATCAGCGGCAAGAAGCCGGCCGTGATTGCTATTGCGGCTGCGGCCGAAATATTGCGGGCTCACGAGCAGGCGCAGGCAGAGATGCTCAGCCTCCCCGAAAACGTTCACCCGATACGAAGTTGATATGGAAGCGTATCTGACGGATTGGCTGAACCTGCTGGCACGCTGGCTGCACATGATTACCGGCATCGCCTGGATTGGTTCGTCGTTTTATTTCATCTGGCTCGACGATCATCTCGAACCACCCACTAGCGACGCGGACAAGAACAAGGGTGTCGGCGGCGAGCTCTGGTCCGTGCACGGGGGCGGTTTTTATCACGCGCAAAAATACAGACTGGCGCCGCAGGTCCTGCCGGAGACCCTGCACTGGTTCAAGTGGGAAGCGTACACGACCTGGCTGTCGGGCATGTTCCTGCTCATGCTCGTCTATTGGTACGGCGCGGAGGTGTATCTCATCGATCCATCCGTCGCTGCCCTGTCGCCGCTCGCCGCAGTCGCAATTGCGCTCACGATTATTGTTGCGGGATGGATCGTCTACGACCTGCTCTGCAAATCGGCGCTCGGCCGCAACGACGCTCTGTTCGCTGGCGTATTGCTCGTGCTGTCGACGATGCTGGCGTGGGGGCTGTGCCAGGTGTTTGGCGGCCGTGGTGCGTACATACACTTCGGCGCCGTACTCGGCACGATCATGGTCGCCAACGTGTTCTTCGTGATCATCCCGGGACAGAGGCAGATGGTGGCAGCGGCCGAGCGCGGCGAGTCGCCCGATCCCTTGCCCGGCATCCGCGCCAAACAACGCTCGGTGCACAACACCTATTTCACGCTGCCAGTGCTGTTCACGATGACCAGCAACCATTTTGCGATGACCTACAGCCACGATTTCAATTGGGTGATCCTGATCGCAATCTCGCTGGCGGGGGCGCTGATTCGTGTGTACTTCGTTGCCCGGCACAAGGGCCGGGCATCGCTTCTGCCGATCGTCATATCCTTATTGTTGTTGCTCGCTGTTGCGGTCGCGCTCGCGCCGCAGAGCAGCACGGCATCAGCGACGGGCGCTGCCGATTTTGATGCTGTCAGGAGCGTCGTGCAGCAGCGCTGCACAGCCTGCCATGCGGCAGCACCGACATATCCTGGGTTCCAGGCGGCGCCGGGCGGGGTACTCCTCGAGACGGATCAGCAAATAGTCGCCGAGGCGTTGCGCATTCACCAGCAAACCGTCGTCACCCGGGTCATGCCGATTGGCAATCTGACCGGCATCACGGAGGAAGAACGCTCACTGATCGACCAGTGGTACCTTGCGGGTGTCACCAGGGACCAATGATGAGCGACGACAGTTATCCACGTGATCTTCGCGGGTACGGCGGCAAGCCGCCGGACGCGCAATGGCCGAATGACGCGCGCACCGCCGTGCAGTTCGTCGTCAACTACGAGGAGGGCGCCGAGAATTGCGTGTTGCACGGTGACACGGCGTCGGAAGCGTTCCTGTCCGAGATCGTCGGCGCAGTTTCCTATGCCGGTGAGCGCAATATGAACATGGAGTCGCTGTACGAATACGGTGCGCGGGCCGGGTTCTGGCGCCTGCACCGCCTGTTCACCGAACGTGGCCTGACGGTCACCGTATTCGGCGTCGCGATGGCGCTCGAACGCAATCCCGAGGCCGTGGCGGCAATGCAGGAGGCCGACTGGGAGATCGCGAGTCACGGTTATCGGTGGGTCGACTACCAGCATGTCGACGAAGTGACGGAATCAAAACATCTGCAGGCCGCCATCGATATTCACACGCGGGTTACGGGCGAGCGTCCGCTGGGCTGGTACCTGGGGCGGTGTAGCCCCAACAGCCACCGACTCGTTGCGGAAGTGGGTGGCTTTCTCTACAACGCCGATACTTACGCAGACGACCTGCCGTACTGGGATCAGACGTACGCGACGCCGCAGCTCATGGTGCCCTATACGCTCGATGCGAACGACATGCGCTTTGCGACAGCGCAGGGGTTCAATTCGGGCCAGCAGTTCTTCGATTACCTCAAAGACAGCTTCGACGTTTTGCATGCCGAGGGCTCGCGTATGATGTCGGTCGGCCTGCATTGCCGCCTCGCGGGACGTCCGGGGCGTGCGGCGGCGCTGGCGCGGTTTCTCGACTACGTGGCCTCGCATGATGACGCGTGGATCGCACGACGCGTCGATATCGCGCGACACTGGCGCAAACATCATGGATTGGCTGAATCGTAACGATGAACGGACAGGACTTCATTTCTCACTACGGGGGCATCTACGAGCACTCGAGCTGGGTCGCCGAAGAGGCTGCGGCGCTGCTCGATGACGGCAGTAGCATTGACACCATCGCGATGGTGATGGCCGACTGCGTGGACAACGCATCCGGCGACAAGCAACTTGCACTGATTCGAGCGCATCCCGATCTCGCAGGCAAGGCGAGCATTGCCGGTGAACTGACGCAGGACTCGACGGTGGAGCAGGCGAGCGCCGGGCTTGATCAATGTACTCCTGGGGAGTTCGAGCGCTTTCAATCGCTCAATACGCAGTACGAGCAGAAATTCAGCTTCCCATTCGTCATGGCAGTCAGGGATAGCACACGTGAAGAAATTCTCACCGCGTTCGAGGCGCGCTTGCAGAACGACTACGATGAAGAATTCGAGAAGGCGCTGGCCGAGATTCACAAGATCGCAGGCCTGCGGCTTGCCGCGATGGAGGGGGATGAGTGATCTCAGGAAATAATCCGTTTCGCGAGTGGATTCAACTCGAGCAGCCTCGTCTCGGTACGCGTGTGACCGTCGCAACCGACGAGTTTTTCGCGGCGAAGGAACGCCTGATTCAGCCGGCCGAACCCGTGTTTGTCGACGGCAAGTACGACGATCATGGCAAGTGGATGGATGGCTGGGAAAGCCGCCGCCGCCGCACACCCGGGTTCGATTTCTGTATCGTCCGGCTCGGCGTGCCGGGAATCGTTCGCGGAGTCGACATCGACACGCGATATTTCACGGGCAACTATCCGCCGCAGGCGTCGCTCGATGCTTGCGTGAGCGAAGATGACGAGCCCGACAGCGACTGGACCGAGATTGTGCCGATGACGGAACTCGCGGCAGACGCACATCATTTCCTGCCGATTGAAAGCGAACAGGTCTGGACGCATCTGCGTCTCAACATTTATCCGGACGGCGGGATCGCGCGCCTGCGAATCTATGGTGAGGTGCGGCCCGAACTCGAAGACACTGGTGACGTAGTCGACCTGGTCGCGTTGAAGAATGGCGGACGTGCATTGTCGGCGAGCGATGAGCACTACGGCAGTAAGCATAATCTCAACGTGCCTGGTCGCGGCGTCAACATGGGGGACGGTTGGGAAACGGCTCGCCGACGCGGCCCGGGCAATGACTGGGTAATTCTGGCGCTGGGTCGCCCGGGTATCGTGGAGCGCATCGAAGTCGATACGGCACACTTCAAGGGCAACTACCCGGATCGCGTCTCGATCGAGGCGGCAACGTTCGCAAGTCACGATGCGGCAGCCGCGGACAGCGAGCGATGGCAGACGCTGTTACCGGAATCGAAGCTGCACATGGATCAGCAACACTATTTCGAGTCGGAGCTCAATGATATCGGCCCCGTCAGCCACGTGCGCCTGTCAATCTATCCCGACGGCGGTGTTAGCCGGCTGCGGGTTTACGGGCGAGTCTCAGGCGACGCCTAGGGTCATGGCGGAACTGACACTCAGACCAAGGCCGCTCACGCGCGAACGCTTTCAGCGCTACGGCGACGTGATCGAAACCGCATCGGATCATCGTGAGGTAATGAATGAGTCGCGATTTGAACGATTCGACAATCTGTGTGACGTGGACGTCGGCGATGGCGGCCGCGTGTCCGTCAGTATTGCCCGCTGCCGCAGCGCGACGAATTTGCCGTATCGATTCGATACCGTGGAGCGCCATCCACTGGGCAGCCAGGCGTTCGTGCCGTTGACGCCGGCAAGCTTTGTCGTTGTTGTCGCGCCGCCAGCTGAAAGCGTCGAGGCAGCCGATTTGCGCGCTTTCGTCACCAATGGCCGGCAAGGTATCAACTACCACCGCGGAACCTGGCACATGCCGTTGATCGCGTTCGAGGCCGGTCAGCAGTTTCTGGTCATCGATCGTGCGGGCGACGCGCCGAATTGCGATGAGCACGGGCTCGACGAGCCCGTCCTCCTGCTGGAGGCATGAGCAGCGTGCGTCAGGCTTACCGCGGATCGGTATTCCATTGCACGGGCGATCCGGGCGAACTCGGCGATGCCGCGGCCATCGAGTACTTCGAAGACGGACTGCTTATTGTCGAGGATGGCTATGTCGTGGAGCTGGATGAGGCAAGCAGGCTCGTGGGCGCGCTGTCCGAGGACACGCGCATCGAGGACTTGACCGGCAAGCTCATTGTCCCGGGCCTCATCGACTGTCACGTGCACTATCCACAGATCGACATCATCGCGTCCTACGGTGAGCAACTGCTCGACTGGCTGCATCGCTATGCGTTTCCCGGTGAAATGCGTTTTGCCGACGAGCAATACGCGCGTGATGTCGCAAGAATTTTCGTCGACGAGCTCCTCGACAATGGCACCACAACCGCACTGGTCTTTGCGACCGTGCACGCGCACTCGGCCGATGCGATTTTCGAGGCCGCGGCCGACAAGGGCATGCGGCTAATTGCCGGAAAGGTGCTGATGGACGCCAACTGTCCGCAGGAGCTGCGCGACGACCCGCAATCGGGTTACAGGGAAAGCAGGCAACTAATTGAACGTTGGCACGGTAAGGATCGCCTGGGCTATGCGATTACGCCGCGATTCGCGCTGACGTCGAGCGAAGCTCAGCTCGAAGCGGCGGGCCGCCTTGCCGAAGAGTACCCGGATGTCTGGATACACACTCACCTTGCCGAGAATCACGACGAAGTCGATAAGATCGCAGAGCTGTTTCCATGGAGTCCCAGCTATCTCGGCGTCTACGACCGCTTCGGACTGCTGCGGGAGCGTTCCGTATTTGCACACTGCCTGCATCTGCAGGAAAGCGAGTGTCACCTGATGGCGGCAAAGGGCGGCGCCGCGGCGCACTGTCCGACCTCAAACATGTTTCTCGGCAGCGGCTTGTTCGACCTGCGACGGCTGCGGAACGAGTCGATACGCGTTGGTCTCGGCACGGATGTCGGCGGTGGCACGAGCCTGTCGCTCCTGAAAACGATGCGTGAGGCCTACAAGGTCCTGCATCTGCAGCAGCAGCCGCTGCCGCCCGCTCGCGCGATGTATCTTGCGACCCTGGGTGCTGCAGAGGCGCTGTACCTCGACGATAGAATCGGCAATTTCGTGCCCGGCAAAGAGGCGGATTTCATCGTTCTCGACCCTCGGGGAACCGCCATGAGCGCGCATCGCACAGCGTCGACAACGTCGATCGATGAGCTGCTGTTCGCCCTGATCGTCCTGGGAGATGACCGCAATATTGCTGCGACGTATCTACAGGGCAAGCGCGTCTGAAGCTGTGCGTGCTGCCGCGCGATCATGTAGCATCCAGCGCTTGTCTTTCTGAGTGAACCAAAGGGCACGCTGTGTCGATAGGAAAATCAAGCGTTGCAATACTCGCGGTATTAGTGGCCGGCTGCACGACGATCACGATCGATATGCCGCCGATCACCGAGTCACCGACGGGCGAACACCACAACGGCAAAGTCGTCTGGCGCGATCTGTTGACGAATACGCCAGCAGAGTCTCGCCGCTTCTACAGCGAGTTATTCGGCTGGCAATTCGAAAAGCCGGGCGTCGTCTTCGGCATCGGCGGTGATGACACCTACATGCTGATTCGCCATAACGGCGAACTGATTGGCGGCATGGTTGACATCAATTCGTTCAAGCGAAAAGAGAACATATCGCAGTGGATCACGACGATGTCGGTCACTGATATCGATGCTGCAGTTGGGCGTGTCGCGGGCGAAGGTGGCAAAGTCATGACGCCGCCGACATCGATAAGCTCACGGGGCCGAATGGCTGTAGTCGAGGATCCAACGGGCGCCGTATTTGCGATGATTCAGACTAACGAAGGCGATCCTGCGGACCGCGAGCCGGAATACGATGGCTGGTTGTGGGACGAACTCTGGACCAGCGATGTCGAGGAAGCGACCGTCTTTTATCAGAACGTCGTCGGCTTTCAGCACACGGATCATGACATCAAGGATTCTGACAAGACCTATCGTGTACTGAAATTCATGGATCAGCCTCGTGCAGGCGTGCTTGCAAATCCCTTCGAGGGCGAGCGGCCCGTCTGGGTGAATTATGTTCGCGTCAATGATCCGTCGGCGATTACGGCACAGGTCGAAGGCCTTGGCGGTCGGGTGCTAGTCGAGGTCCAAGTACGAGCGATTGGCGGCGAGGTCGCTTTCATTGCAGGCCCGTCCGGCGCCGGCGTTGCGCTGCAGACCTGGCCACTGAATTGAGGAGCGGAGCATGATCAAACAAAGAATCTCGCAACTACTCAGGACCGCTTTGCTAGTGACCGTGTGCTCGTTGTTGGCGTCCTGCGAACCGCCGGCGGTTTACGGCAGCGTTGGCTACAGTTCTTATAGCGGCGGTGGCTATTACGGCGGTGGCGGCATGGGCACCAGCGTAAGGGTAGGCGGCCGAATTTACTGATCGGCGATGATATCGCGCGGAAGTCGCTGACGTTGGTCAGCGTCTCCGACTCTGACATCAGGCGCCGGGGGTCTCGATGTGCGGCGCCAGCCTGTCGAAGACGTCCGTGAGCTCCGGGCGATTCTCACGCAGTTCATCAAGTGACAGGCCGGACATTTCGTAGGGCAACACGAGCCAGTCTTTCGTCTCGTGAACGTAGTAATCCGGAACACGCAAAGATTTCCCGGTGGGCCGAAACCAGACACATGCAATGCGTATGTCCTTGGGTAAATTGCGGCGCGTCTTGCGCGCGAGCTGGTCGATGACTGCCTGCACGCTGGAGCCCGTGCTGTAGACGTCGTCGACGATCAGCATCGAATGATGCGAGCAGAGGTTTTCGAGCAGGTACTGCAGGCCGTGCACCCGAATCTGGTCGGCCTTGCTGATCATTTCCGAGTAACGCGCCGCACCTGAGTATGATGTACGGATTGCGATGTGATCGGTCTTGACACCGAAGAACTCGAGGCCTTCCTGTACCGCGATGCCGACAGCGCTGCCGCCACGCCACAAGCCGACGAGAAAATCCGGTTCGAAGCCTGCATCGTGAATCTCCGCCGCGAGCCGAAAGGAATCGCGCAACAGGTCGTCCGCGCCAATGTATTTTCTGTCCATTTTTTTGTAATCGCTCACGGTGCGGTAGAATTCAGGTCAATCATTATAGCGATCGCACGAAGTCCCGGTGAAAAAATGAGAACAATAATGGACAAGACCGTACTCTCAGCCCAGGATCTGCTCGAGGATTCATTCCATCTCGGACTCGATGTTCTCGACAGCGGCTTTCACCCGACCATGATCATCGCGATCTGGCGTGGTGGCACGCCGGTTGGCATGGCCGTCCAGGAGATACTGTCCTACTGCGGCGTGAAGTCGGACCACATCGCGATCCGCACATCGTCCTACGTCGGCGTGGATCAGCGTGGAGCCGTGGCCGTGCACGGGCTGAATTACATCATTAAGAAGATTTGTCACGATGATCGCCTGTTGATCGTTGACGACGTTTTCGATACCGGTAATACGATCGTCGCAGTCATCGCGGAGCTGAAAAAGCGCGCTCGGGACAACACGCCTGAGGACATTCGCGTCGCCGTGCCCTGGTACAAGCCCAGCCGTAACCAGACAGATATCGTGCCCGATTATTTCATTCGCGAAACCGCAGAGTGGCTGGTGTTTCCGCACGAGCTCGATGCCCTGTCGCCCGATGAACTGCGCGCCGCGCGGCCGGAAATTGCGAGCATCGTCGAAAGCGTCAAGCCGCCGGCCAGAAGCGCCTGATCGCCAAATGCTGACCATGCGCAGGATTTGCGTCTACTGTGGCTCCAACACGGGCGCGCGGTCTGATTATGCTGAGGCGGCCGCAGATCTGGCCGATGTTCTCGTGCGCCATGACCTCGAGCTCGTATACGGTGGCGCAGCGAAAGGCATCATGGGCATTCTCGCGGACAAGGTGCTGGCGCTCGATGGCAAGGTACACGGGGTGATTCCACGCATGCTCCTCGAGAAGGAAATAGCGCATGAGGGTCTGACCAAACAGCACGTCGTCGGATCGATGCACGAGCGCAAGTCGATGATGGCGGCGTTGTCTGACGGCTTCATCGCGATGCCCGGAGGCTTCGGTACGCTCGAGGAACTCATCGAAATCGTGACCTGGGCGCAACTACGGTTTCACGACAAGCCTTGCGGCGTACTAAACGTTGCCAACTATTTCTGGCACCTGCTGCGTTACCTCGATCACGCCGAACAGGAGGGCTTCCTGCGTGCCGAGAATCGCAGTATGTTGCTGGCGGACGCTGATGCCGCGAGTCTCGTGCGGCAGTTCGAGCGCTACACCGCCCCGCACGTCGACAAGTGGATCGACAACTAAGCGCCGGATGTACGCGAGATTTGTTAATTCAGATGATTATCTGCACTGACTACCAAAGCCGCATGCGCCAGCTGGCACCGCTGCTGCCGGCAAGGCGGCGCTTGCGCATCTTCGCGTGCAGGGCGGCGCGCTTGTCGGCCAGCCACTCCTCGCGGCCGACCTTGATGTCTTCGCCGCGTCCTTTGCGGCGCTCTTCTTCGGCGTTCCGAAATGTGCAGAATTCCTCGTACAGACCGATCTCGTTACGCAACTCGCCGAGTACGATTTCTGCGTAAATCGCGTCGTCCAGAAATCCGATCCCCGGGATGTGATCCGGAATCAGGTCCTCGGGGTCGCACAGGTAGGCAAGCGCGCTGAGAACGTGGCGCCGCTCGTCTTTGGACAGTTGCCACTCCTCGTCGTTAATCATGTCGATGACGACGTTGAGTCTGGCTATGCGTTCGCCGATGAACTCCGGCAGCTTATCGGTGCCGGCTTCCTTGATGAGCCCGCGGGCCGCCTGTTCGATTTGTTCGGCGGTCCGGTCGTCCTGCACGGCAACACGGGCTTTGTCGACGATGGCCTGAAAGCGTCCCAGGTCGTTGTCGCTGAGCGTGAAAGTAATATCGAGAGGCATTGTTGTTGTCCTTGTTTGTCCGTCTATCCTAAGGGCCTTGCGCCGAATAGCAACCACTGTTGCAACTGGAATCAAGGACTTACAAGCGCCCTGCCAAAACGCCTGCGGACGATTTGATAGAAATCGACCAATGACGGTGGAATTGTGGTGCCAAAGCTGAGAAACAGTTCCGAGAATCAACGGCTTAGGGCCGGTAGGATGATCGTGGGATTTGGTTAAATCGAGTCTGCCCGAATGAACCTGGACGTAGCACTGTCCATTCTGCTGATCTTCAGCGCTGCCAGCTATCTGCTGCTCGGCGTTCGTTTGATTGCGTTGAGGCGTGAGGTCGGCAGCGTGCCGATCGGCGTCCTGTTCGTCATCATCTGCTTCTGGGTCATGGGTGGCGCCGTCGAAATGATGTCGACGACCTTCTACGTGTTCTCGATCGGCCGCACCGGGCATTTCATCGGCACGGCGTTGCTGCCGATTGCTGCGTATGTCTGTTTTCGTGAATATACGGGCGCCGAAACGCCGCTGCGTATGGTTGTCATGTTGCTGATCGTACCGCTCGTATCGATCACTCTTGCCGCGACCAACCAGTTCCACGAGTTCATGTGGTACCTGCCCGCGAGCAACGACGCCGGAGAGTTTCTGACCCGACCCGAGCGCTGGGGGCCCTGGTTTCTGTTTGTTCACGCGCCGCACAGCTACGCCGTCATCGGCGCAGCATTGTTCACCTTGCTGGTGCACAGTTCGGCGGTCGCGCCCGCACACCGCCGTGGCCTGTTTCTTCTCGTTGCCGCCTGTATAGGGCCGCTGATCGCGGCGCTTAGCTACGACCTGGGCTTCGGATCCAACACGATCTCTTTCATTCCGATCGTGTTCGCGGCCATGCTGCCGATCTATATCTGGTTGATCATTGGTGAACAGCTTGTCGAGTTTACGCCGCTGGCGTACGAGACGGTCTTT
>DAOWGY010000035.1 GCA_030641695.1 Gammaproteobacteria bacterium | reverse complement strand
GCCCTGGTAACGTGCGAGCAGTTCCTTGAGATAGCGTGCACCGGCATCGATGTTGGTGCAGGGGTCGTAGAGCTCGCTCAAGCGGTGGATACCGAGGTGTTTCGCGGTATCGGGCCAGAGAATCTGCATCACGCCGTGCGCATTGGCACGTGACCGGGCCGTCGCCTCGAAGTCGCTTTCACCGCGCGCAACGGCCAGCAGCAAGGTCTCGGGCAAGTCATGCTGCAACGCAGCCGTGCCGAAGCAGGTCGCGTGCGGGAATTGATAAGCGGGCTCGAGGTGTGTCCGTGAGGTGACGTATTTTTGCCAGGCATCGTCGAGATCCGTGTCGACGCCTGTCGCACTGAAAGCGAGCGATCCGAGCAGTGTCAGCGCAATGCCCGTCAGCCATTTGTGACCACCCGGTTTCACGTCAGCCTTCCGGGAGCTTGAGGCCCGTTGCGGCCGAGATTTGCGACAGGTTCATCGTAATCTCGTCGTCAGTCGCATAGGCGAAAGCAACCTCGTAGACGCCGGACTTCAATTTGACGACGCGGTAGTCGAGTCCGGTGACCCGTTGCAACTGGTCGACGAATCCGGACGCGGCGATCTGGCTGCGGAACGGACTCCAGAACGCGTACCACTGTTGCGGATCCTGCAATGGTTGCAAAGGTTCTGCCGCTGCGACCTCGGGCTCAGCGTGAGGTTCTTCGGCAGGCCCAAGGTTCTCTTCGACAGGATCAGGAACAGGTGCTGGCGCCTCCGCAGTGAGATTCTCCACTTCAGATGCCGCCACTTCGGGATCGACCGGCTCGGCAGGTTCGACCTGGACGGCGGGTTCCGAGCGCATTGGCAAGGTAATGACCGTGTTGTCGGCAACGCTGGTCTCGGCCGTGAACTCGGGAATACCGATGAACACGACAAGTGCGGCGACGGCCAGGGCGGATCCCACAAGTACACCCAGTAAACGCATCATCGTTCTGTCCTCACAGCACGTCCTTAACTTCTATCGCGCGCCAGTCGACGTGCCTGGCGTGACGCGCGGCCAGCATCGCAAACTCGTCGAGCCAGCGATGCAAGGCATTGTTCTCAAGCCCCGGTCGCAGAGTGCCGCTGCAACGCATCGGTAATTCATCGAAGTGATTGGCGAATTGGCGCGCTGCCCGGGTATCGCTTACCGCAAACGCGTAATACGTGTCTTCCCCGGGAGAGACCAGCCATTCAAGAGTTTCCCGCGTGCGGCTGTTGCCGATCGACGCGAACGGTATCGGGTACCGCATTGGCTGTCCACGAGTGACGACGTGTGGTGATATGCGCTCGTGGCAAGCCGGCCCGCCGAGGCGCACGAGGCCGTAATTCGCCTGGTGTTCGAGCACGAAGATGATCGCGTCGCGGTGCGTATCTGCCGATAGCAGCGAGCATGATCGCCGACTGCTGTAATAGGTCGTGCGCTGCATTGCGGCACCAACCATTGTGTCACAGGCCGCCGAACTGTCTGACTCCAGGATTCGCAGCGGTCCAAGCAAGGCGTCGTGGCCGGCATTCGGGATCGTTATCGAGGCGCGGGCCAGCGTGCTTGTCGGCCGCGGCTTTGAGTCCGTGCGCGGAAGATCGGGTGGCGCACGGTGCTCCGTAGCCGACTCTTCGGCAAGCCGGTAACCCGGCAACAGCACGTAGGCGCTCGTACTGAGCGTGGACAGTTCGTCTGCCGGGTCTGTTGGCGTCACGGTCAACCAGTACTGAAACAGTGCATCATCGATGCGGTGAGCCTTGCCGCTGAGTTGCGCGTTGATTCGATCCCCATCCACCGTGAGCTCCAGCGCGTCGTGACTGGCGAGGTTATTGCCGACGAGTTCAACCGTTGCATCAAGGCTGTTGCCCGTACCCGCGTCGTAGTCGGCCGCCACGATATAGCTGCCGCTGGTTTCACGAAGCAGGGCGCAAGACAATTCGTGCGCCAGGTGTGCAGCGAGCAAATCAGCCTGGTCCGCCGCAAACGGCACGTCGCGCGCGCCGCGAAATGTTCGATCAGCCTGGGTCCGACGCATCGCTTGCCGCTGGATCGTGCTGAGTTGCCCGCGCCATTTCATGCCGAAGCCCGTAACCCAGTTGCGATCCTCGAGATCGAGTGCGCGCACGCTGATTCCGTAGCCACCATCGATACGCTGCGATACCTCGACACCGATGTAGTAATGGACGTCATCGTGGGTGCAGTCGACGGGTTGCGTGCCGCGCGCTGGCGGCGTGCCGCCCTGGCGCCAGCCGATCGAGACGCCAGCCGTGTTGAGCGCGGCATCGAGCAGGCGGTCGCGCAGCGATAGCGCCAGCGCGTTGCTTACCGATGCCGGTACTTTGTCTTCGAGCACGACGAACATGACAGTCTCGCCCTTGAAGCGCGGATGTTCGACAAGTTGCGTGGAGACGAACGGCACCAGTTCCTGGTCGAACCAGCGGTCGAGGTTTCTTTCTTTCGCAACCGCCGGCATTGCTGCGACAAGGAGCAGCGCCACCGTGATGATTCGTGAGCTCATGACGCCTCCAGCCTGAGTTTGCCGTCGAGCCCGATGACAAGAGAACCGCCGGAATTGTCACGCATTAACGAATCAAGCTGCTGTCGCAGCTTTCCGGGCAGAGTGACGCCCCAGTCTATCGAGGCCGTATTCACGCCGGATCGGCTCAATGCGTCGATAACCGCACGTGGCACCGTTGACGTCTCCATTTCGTGAAACGCGTTCGGCGTGGAGGCGTCCCAGAAGCTGATGCGGCTGTCGCTGACGGTCATGCGCCGCGCACGTCCGTCGCCCATGGCAAAGAAACCGACCTGGCCCGCGGCGACGAGCCGCGTCAGGGCGAGGTCGGATTCGAAGCGCAGTGTGAATCCACGGTCTTGTGCGGCGGAAGAGCGAGGCGGTGAGCTTGACGGCACTTCCAGCGGGGTGGGTTTCGTAGCTGTGGTCGGCTGTGGTGAAGGAGTGGACGGAGGTGGCGGGGCGCTTGCCGCTTTTATCGGCTCCGGGCGCTCCTCCGCTTGCGGCGCCTGTATCACCTGCCGCGACAACGAACGCTGTTGGGGAACAAATGTCGACGTCCACTTCGGACGTTTCAGCACAACAGGCCTCTCGACTTCCTCGACCTCGGGTGGCGGAGTGGGGGTGACGATCGTTTCGTCTTCTATCGGCTCGGACACTGGCACAGGTAATGGTGGCGGTGCTGCCGCTGCAGTCGACTGCGCTGGCGCTTCGGGGATCAGCGGGATGCTTTGTACAAGCGCAAAGATGGCGAGGAGGCACAATGCCAGTATCGCCATGAACCGCATGATGTCGGTCTGCAAATCGGCAGCACCGCCGGCTTCCGAATCGCCACGGTGCATCGGGTAGAAGAGGGGCGAACGCATCATGTCCCGGGCTCTTCGGTAGCCAGGTCACGTTCACTCAGGTGTTGCTCGATACGATGCAGGCTCTCGCGCATTTCTGACGTGTCGGCCCGTGCCGCTATGTCATAGCGATGTTGCAGTTTCGCGCCGAGCGTCACCGTCTTGTAGACCCGCATCATGTATCCGCCAACGCCGCCGAAGATCGTCGTCGACAATGCGAGCAGTATGCCGCCATCGATCATGCGCTCGAGCATTGCGAACGCGCCTTGTTGCAGGGCAAGTTCCCTGTCGCCCAGTGCGTATATCAGTGCACTGCGCATGCCGATCGCGGTCCAGATAACGCCGGTACCGAAGAACAATGTCGTCCAGATTTCCGTCAGGTGATCGAGCTGCACGATTTGATTGACCGGCTTATCGGTGTCGAGGTGCTTTTGCAGGCGGCCGAGCGTAATAAAGAATGCCAGCAGCAAGACGGTGAAGACCGGGATTGACGAACCGAGATTGATATAGGCCCATGCGAGCCATTCACTCGGTGAGCTGACGGCCGTGTCCTGAAGTCGGATCAGATTCAGCCGCGCCAATGTATACAGGAGTGCGGCGCCACCCATCAGTGTGCCGAAGGCGCCGGCGAACAATCCCTGCAGAAAGAGCCGCTGTGTCATCGCTGGTTTCCTGTCAGCGGCCCGCCGCGCAGGCCGTGCAAGTTGCCTCGAGCACCAGTTCGACTTCCTGGAACAAGCGGTCTGCGCGGTAGTAACCATCCCTGTCTTCGCTGACCTTGAGAAGACCGCGTTCCTTGTCAGAGAGTTCGCGCTCCATGTTGAACAGCACTTTCTGCTTGTTCGGGCAGGTGTGCGAACAATTGTTGTAATCGCCCTTCATCGACATGAACTTCACGTTGAAGTAGCGGTTGTAGTACTCCTCAGCCTGTCGTGTACTCAGTAGTCCCTGGTCGCCGGACCACACGAGAAACTCACTGAACGTTCGCTTGTTCTCCGGTTTGGGGTCGCCTTCGGCAATGCGCAGGAGATCGTCGTAATAACGGTCGAAATGCGCCTGGCAGCCGGTATTCAGTGAGGTCTTCACAAAGCTGATGGCGCTGTCCAGATTGCGCGTCTGTGGAGACGGACAACTGGGTGCTGTCGTCGCACAGGACGCCACGGTCAGCAGCGCGGCGAGTGTGCCGAACACCGTTAGTGTGGGGAAAAGTTTGTTTGTAATCACGATGCCGCTCCTTGGGGCCTGTCTGTTTTCGAAGGGATCATTGTTCGAGTGGGCTGCGGTAGGCTTGCTCGATGCTGCCCGGCGGCGGCCCGGCAACCAGTGCGCGAGTTTCTTCATCGCCGAACAGAATCGACTTGACCCCGCCGACGACTTCCATCATCTCGGGCGTGATGATGCCGAAGGACTGGTTGAGCTGTTCCATCAGTGTGGCGCGCGCAATTTCCTGACGCGTGCGCTCGATAAGCAGACTGGTCTCGTCCATATCCAGGTAGATGTCCGAAGCCAGTACCGCAAGCGACTGGTCGCTCTGGCTGCCGGACGTCGCGACCAGTTGATAATACTGTTTGAAGCGCTCGGACAGGCGCATGCCGGAGCGGCCGCGCAACGTGGGTGCCGACGGCGATGTCGTGCTTGTCGTCGTTTTTCCAATTAGCGTCTCCTGCAATTGCCACGGCGTCATCTTCTTGCCGAGTTCGTTACGCAGACCCTTCTCGAGACTCATGCGAGTGTTGTTCACGGTGTGCTCCATGTCGGGGAGGCGCTCTTCCATGATCGTCAGCATCTCGAGATAGGTCGCTCCGATCTGGCGCGCGAGCCGCTGGCAACCCGAGTCATTCTCGGCGCCATCGCACTTGCTCTCCTCGTAAAGCTGCTGTTGCTGATCGAGTCGACCGATGACTTCCTGCAGGCCGGTTTCCATATCGCGTGCGACATTGCCGGTCTGACGCAGGTCCTCGACAACGGATGTCGGGAACAGACGGATCGTGGGGGTGTTGGCCAGCGCCGACTGCGCGAGTATCAATACAGAAGCTGCAAGCAGCAGTCCGAGCGTCGCCTGGCGCCTCGCCCAGTCGAAGGCTCCGACGGGTAGTGCGAGAGGGCGTTTATTATTCATGACACGGTCCTCGTAGCTACGTTTGCCTGATCAGGCCGCGAAGGAATTCCGCGACTCATCGTGGCTAAAGCTAACTGTGGACCGCTGAATACAAGCTGAACCGGCTATTCGTATTAACCCCTATTGCGTATACTAATGCGAATCATTATCATTTGATCTGGATTAGCAAACTCCTAACGAAATCCGTTAGTTACATAATGCGCTGGCGGATTTCGGTGGATGGCGAAAACCCCGAGACAGGTAGCCGATGAAAAACAACAGCAGCACGCTCGCATCGTTGAGGAAAGGCCAGAAGGGCGTTATCGCAGCGGTGAACACGACGGACCCGCAGGTCCAGCGTCTGATGACACTCGGTCTCGTCGAGGGCGCCGAAATCGAACACGCGAGTTCCGCGCTCGGCGGCGATCCCATGGAGTTCCGGCTGTTCGGTCGTGGCATATCGCTGCGCCAGGAGCAGGCCCGGCATTTCGCCGTCTCTCCATTAGCGGCTGGCGGTGACTAAGTCCCGCGAAATCCGCGTACCCGCAAAGCAGATTTCCTCAAGCCGGCGAACCGACGCCAGCGTTGCGGTTGTCGGTAATCCCAATTCGGGCAAGAGCACGCTCTTCAATCGGCTGACCGGGCTGCGGCAACGCATTGGCAACTACCCTGGCGTTACGGTCGAGCGTCATATCGGCACCCTGAAGGTCGGGGAGCGCTCGCTCGAACTCGTTGACCTGCCCGGCACGCACGCGCTCAGCGCGCATTCGCTCGAGGAGCAGATAGCGGTCGACGTCATCCTGGGCCACATGGAAGGGACAGCGGCGCCGGACGGCATTCTCGCCGTTGTCGACTCGACCAGCCTGTACCAGGGTCTTTACCTCGTACAGCAGTTGCTCGAGTTGGAGCGTCCGCTGGTCATCGCTCT
>DAOWGY010000001.1 GCA_030641695.1 Gammaproteobacteria bacterium | reverse complement strand
GTGGCGCGTTCAACCGCGGGCAGATCGGCGGCTCGTGATCAGGCCAGGTGTGGCAGGTGCAGGTACTCGCTGGATTGCATTTCGGTCAGCCGGCTCACGGTTCGCTCGAATTCGAATGCCAGCCGCTTGCCCGTATACAGGCGTCGTGCGCTGCAGGCCGCCGACACGATCAGCTTGACATGGCGATCGTAGAATTCGTCGACGAGTGCAATGAATCGCCGTGCCTGGTCCTCGCAAGTAGCATCGAGTTCAGGAATGCCGGAGACAATGACGGTCGGGTACCAGCGTGCAATCTCAATGTAATCAGCCTGGCTGCGCGGGCCGTCGCAGATATCGTGGAAATCGAACCAGGCGATGCCCTTGGCGCATTGCCGGGTGCGCAAATCGCGGCCGTTGACGTCGAGTATGTGATCCGCGGCGACCTGGCTCGACGCCGACTCCTCGAAAAAGGCCTGCAGCCGCGCGTGCGCGGATGTGTCGTCCGGAGTCAGGTAGGTACCGGCCTGTTGCAGCAGCCTGAGACGGTAGTCAGTGTCGCCCGTCATATTGACGACGTGAGTGTGGTGATTGAGCGCGTCGATAGCCGACAGAAAGCGTTGCCGTTGCAGACCATCTCTGTACAGGTCATCCGGCCGTGTATTCGATGTCGTCACGAGCGTGACGCCGCGACTGAACAGGCCGTCGAGCAGGCGGCCGAGAATCATCGCGTCGCCGATGTCGCTGACGAAGAATTCGTCGAAACACAACACGCGAGCCTCCGCGGCTATATCTCGCGCCACGGCGTCCAGCGGATCTTCGATTTCGCCGAGCGCCGTCAGCCGGCGGTGCACGTCCTGCATGATGCGGTGAAAGTGGATGCGGCGCTTGGCCGGGACTGCCAGCGTCTCGAAAAACAGGTCCATCAGGAACGTCTTGCCGCGCCCGACCCCACCCCAGATATACAGGCCGGCTACGCCCTCCTGTTTATTGACGTCGCGCCGAATATGTCGCAGCAAGCTGCGTCGCGATGGCCGAAAATCTGCGAGCCGCTGCTGCAGCTCCGCCAGTAAGTCGACCACAAGCTCCTGCGCCGGATCGCGGACGTGTCCATGCTGCTGCAGGTGTTGCTCGTAAGCATCGCGGATATTCAAGTGGGCACCCATCGCATCTGGCCGTGTGGAAGTTGCGGCCCAAGGTTACAATGCGGCAAAGGCAGTCGCCAGACGGGCGGCTGGAATCAGTCAGCATTGCCAATCAACAAGAATAAACAGTCATGAGCGAAACCACAGAACGGGAAACCATGGAGTTCGATGTCGTCATCGTCGGCGGCGGGGTGGCCGGCCTTGCCGCGGCTTGTCGACTCATGCAGCTGGACGACAGCCTGTCGGTCGTTGTCGTTGAAAAAGGCTCCGAGATCGGCGCCCACGTATTGTCGGGGTGCGTATTCGAAGCCACCGGCCTCGATGAATTATTCCCGGACTGGCGGGAAATGGGTGCGCCGGTCGACGTCGCCGTCAAGGGCGATGACATTCATTACCTGACAAGCGAGTCCGGCGGCGTTCGCGTGCCAGGCTTGTTCGTGCCACGGCCGATGCACAACCAGGGCAACTACATTATCAGTCTCGGCCGCCTGTGCCAGTGGATGGGCGAGCAGGCCGAAAGCGCGGGCGTCAACATTTTTCCAGGATTCGCCGCGTCGGAAGTGATGTACGACGGTGAGGGCAGGGTCACCGGCGTCGTGACGAGTGATATGGGCATCGGCAAGGACGGGCAAAAGAAATCGAGTTACCAGGCCGGCTACGAACTCCTCGGCAAATATACGATTTTCGCAGAAGGCGTCAGGGGCAACCTGAGCGAGCAGCTCATGCAACGTTACGATCTGCGCGCCGACTCGGATCCGCAGCACTATGGCATTGGCGTCAAGGAGATCTGGGAAGTAGAGGCCTCCCGACACGACGAGGGTCTTGTCGTGCACACCATGGGTTGGCCACTCGACAACCACACCGAGGGCGGCGGGTTTCTCTACCACGCGTCGAACAAGCAGGTCTTTCTCGGCTTTATTATTTCGCTCAGTTACCGAAATCCGCATCTGTCGCCGTTCGACGAATTCCAGCGCTGGAAACATCATCCGCGCATCCTGCAATACCTCGAAGGTGGCAAGCGTATTGGCTATGGGGCGCGCGCCGTCAACAAAGGTGGCCTGCAGTCGTTGCCGAAGCTCGTCTTTCCGGGTGGCATGCTCATCGGTTGCGGCGCCGGGTTCCTCAACGGTGTGAAGATCAAGGGCGCGCATACGGCGATCAAAACGGGCATGCAGGCTGCCGAGAGCGTGCACGACGCGTTGTCGTCCGGCGATGAGGGGCAAGGCACGCTCGAGTCATTCGAGGACAATGTCACGTCATCCTGGGTCTACGATGAACTGCACCGCGCGCGGAACTTCGGGCCGGCCCTGCACAAACTCGGGACATTCTGGGCATCGGCGTTCACGTTCATCGACCAGAGCATCATGTTCGGCAAGATGCCGTTTACGTGGCACAACCGCGATCCCGATCACGAGACACTGGACAAGGCGGCCGATGCAAAGCCAATCGAATACCCGAAGCCCGATGGTGTGATCAGCTTCGACCGGCTCTCCTCGGTGTTCCTGTCGAGTACGAACCACGAAGAGGATCAGCCGTCGCACCTCAAACTGAAAGACGAGTCGATACCGGTCGAGTACAACCTGCCGAACTTCGACGAGCCCGCGCAACGCTATTGTCCGGCGGGCGTTTATGAAATCGTCGAGGAAAATGGCGTGAAACGTTTCGAGATCGGCGCGCAGAATTGCGTGCACTGCAAAACCTGCGATATCAAGGACCCCACGCTGAACATCGTCTGGACCGTCCCCGAAGGCGGCGGCGGCCCGAACTACTCGGGCATGTAAGGGCTGTTGGAGCGCTTCTCGAAGCGCGATTGGCCTGATTGGCAAAGGGCGCGCCGCGGCGATGCATTTTTCTCGTCATGGCTCCCTTCGGTCCGCTTTACTTCCTCGAAAAAGCCTCCCCACCGCGCGCCACGCGCG
>DAOWGY010000128.1 GCA_030641695.1 Gammaproteobacteria bacterium | reverse complement strand
CTGCCTGTGAATTTGTTCAAATGACGACCGTCAGGGCCAGTAGTACCAGGCAGTCCCGGCCAGACCCAGCCACATTAGTCCCTGCGCCCAGAACCGCGCCCAATGCCGGATAATCAG
This sequence comes from Gammaproteobacteria bacterium, assembly GCA_030641695.1. Lineage (GTDB taxonomy): Bacteria > Pseudomonadota > Gammaproteobacteria > Steroidobacterales > Woeseiaceae > UBA1847. The sequence continues at coordinate 11,497 of DAOWGY010000128.1, read as the reverse complement.
GGAATAGAAACTCCCGGCCGATATGGTGGTCATACCGAGGAAGATCATCGTACTGATCAGCAAGGGCCGGAATTCAGTCTGCAAACGCGGGTGCTCGCCTGCCAGCACGAGGAATACGACGAGTACCAGCGCCAGGCTGATGGAAATGGACAGGCTGGAACCCAGCAGAATGCCGGTAATCACCGTTAATGGACGCATGCAGGAGTTTCCGTAGCGGTATACATAGCGCTGAGTGCGTGATGTTATGCCAAATAGGCCCTTGATCGCAGGGCCTCGGGCATCTAGCCTAGCCTACAGCGCTGCTGTGAAACAATGTCAGCGGAACCATGGAGATAGCTTTGAGAAAATACGAAACCCGCCGCCGCTTGATAGCCGGCACTTTGCTGAGCGTTTTGGCTCTGCCGGTACTGGCGACCACCGACGACGTGGCGGAAACGCTGCAGCCGGACCCGCGCCACGAGAGTGTCGGCGAGCTGATCACCGAATTTATTCAAAGATCCCATTATCTCCACATCTCGGTGGACGATGAGCTTTCGTCTCGTGTCATGGATCGCTATATCGAAGCGCTCGACGGCAATCGTATGTACCTGCTCGAGAGCGATGTCGAGTTTTTCGAGAATTACCGCTACCAGCTCGACGACATCGTCCGGAGTAAACCGCTCGATCCGATCTACGAGATGTTCAGCATCTATCAGACCCGTGTCCGGGAACGTCTCGAATTCGCGCTGACACAACTCGATGTCGAACCGGATTTCGCGACTGCGGAAGACTACCAGTTCGACCGTTCCGAGGAACAATGGGCCGTGGCAACGACGGACCTGGACGAAATCTGGCGCAAGCGCGTCAAAAACGATGTGTTGCGGCTGACACTCGCAGAAAAGACCTGGGAAGAGTCGCAGGAGCTGCTGAGGAAGCGTTACAAGCGCTACCTGAAACGCATTGACCAGGTGAACAGCGACGACGTTTTCGAGACCTTTATGAACGCGTTTGCGCACACCCTGGATCCTCACTCGAGCTACCTGTCGCCACGTAATTCCGAGGAATACCGAATTCAGATGAGTCTTTCTTATTTCGGCATCGGCGCATCGTTACAGCTCGAAGAGGATTATGTGCAGATCGTCACGATCATTCCTGGCGGGCCCGCCGCGATCGACGGCAAACTGAAGCCCAATGACCGAATTACGGGCGTTGCGCAGGGGCCTGAGGGTGACATGGTCGATGTCGTGGGCTGGCGGCTCGACGACGTCGTCGATCTCATTCGCGGCCCCGCGAATACGGTCGTCAAACTGCAGATTATTCCGGCCGGCGCCCTGCCCGGCAGCAGCGAAAAGACCATTGCCCTGACTCGTGACCAGGTGAAACTGGAAGAGCAGGCTGCAAAAAGCGATGTGATTACCATACCCCGGGAAGGCCGCGAATGGCGCATTGGGGTCATTGAGGTGCCGAGTTTCTACCGTGACTACCGTGCGCTGAGTAACGGCGACAAAAATTACACGAGCACGACAAAAGACGTTAAGAGACTGATCGTCGAACTCGAGGAACAAGGCATCGATGGTCTGGTGCTCGACCTGCGCGGTAACGGCGGTGGCCACCTGACCGAAGCGACAGCGCTGTCCGGCCTTTTCATCGACAACGGACCTGTCGTGCAGCTGCGCAACTCGAGCGGCCGCATCAGTCGTCTCGATGACCCGGATCCGGTAGCACGCGTAGCCTACAACGGGCCACTCGCGGTGCTCGTCGATCGCTTCAGCGCTTCAGCCTCGGAAATTTTCGCCGCGGCCATCCAGGATTACGCCAGGGGCGTCATCGTCGGCCAGCAGACCTTTGGTAAAGGCACCGTGCAGAACCTGTATTCGCTGGACCAGTACCTGAAGCCGGAAGGTGGTCCCGGTTATGGCCAACTGACGTTGACAATCGGCAAGTACTACCGCGTCACCGGGGAGAGCACGCAACACCGTGGTGTCGACCCGGATGTCGTCCTGCCGTCGCTGATCGATACCGAGGAATTTGGCGAAAGCGTTCGGGACAGTGCGCTGCCCTGGGACACGATACAGACGACGCGCTTTCGTGCCGGCGAACCACTGGACAGCACAATCGAGTCTTTGACCGCCAGTCAGCAGGAGCGCGCCAAGAGCGATCCGAATTTCAAGTACCTGATCGATCGCAGCCAGGAGGCCGAGGAAGTGCGCGCGCGAACGACCGTGTCGCTCAATTACGAGGCTCGTCTCGAGGAGCGAGAGGAACAGATAGCACGGGAACTCGCACGCGAAAATGAGCGCCGTATGGCGCTGAATCTCGAATCTCTCGAAAGTCTCGAGGATCTCGAGGAGGAAGACCTGCCGGACGTGCTGCTCGACCAGGCCGCGGGCATAGCGACCGACCTCGCCGAATTGCGGGAAGTGGACGCAAAACCCTCCCAGACAGCACAGGTCAGGCCCTGAGAGCGTTTGTTTGCGCGACTAATTCACGGTGTTATACTCGCCTATAACACTAGGTGGGCAACTCCCCGGAGGTGGCCTTGAGATTCAGGCAGACACCACGAAACACTGATGTAATCAGTGGCCTGAGCGCGTTGGCGCTCATGGCGCTCGGCGGTGCATGGATGAATCCCGCCTTTGCCTCTGCTGGCGCCGAGACACGCTGCGACCAGTCGGTCGATTCGCCGCAACTGCTCAATATTTCTGCTGAGAAACTCACGATCAAGGCCGTCGATCACGGTGCCGCAAGTTCTCTGGCCGCCGGTGATAGCTCGGTAGATGACCCGATCGACGATGACGACACCGCCGCCAATCCACTCGATGTCAGGCCACGGGTCGAGATCATGCTGCGCAGGATTTTCGACGAGCCCCAGCTACGTGCACCGGAGACTCAGCAAACCGATGACGTAGATGCACGACATGCGCCGCTGACCGTCGACAAAAGCAACAATGGTGAGGAAAACGCCGCAACAGTCGAGGGCAGCGACAGCAACGCCGTGACAACAGCGCTGCCCGGGGTCACCGGCGACGACCTGGTACGCTTCAAGCGACAAATGTATCGCACGGACATCTGACCGCACAACGCTGCCGCGCTCAGCGGCTCATCACATTAGACAAATCCCAGTAATTCTCGCCAAAGAGATTGGCGTCTTTTTCCCTGACGACGCCATTCGCGTCAATCGCGAACACGGTTGCCACGGTTCCAGCGATCGGCACCACGTCGTCGTCTTTTTTGAACACCGCATGTTCGGCGATCAACCCGGAGCGACGCTGTAGCACATCGGCAAAATCCGTGGTGATTTTGTCCATCGAGTCGACGCGGCTCAGGATGCGTTCCAACAGAACGTCGCATTCATTCTTATTGCCGTAGTTGATCGCCCCAACGCTTTTGTCGCCCGACTCCTTGACGAGGGAGGCGAGAACGTCATCACGAAAGTGAAGATAGAGCTGCTGGGCGAACGCGATAATCATGAAATTGATCGATCGTTTCGTGGCGATACCGAGGCCTTCCGTATCCGGCGGAGGGCGATTCTGAATCGCATCGAGTTGTTGCAGTAATTCCTGCTCTTGCTGCTGTGCAGTCGCGACTCGCGCCGACAGATTATCGAGATCACCCGACGCGGCGCGACCTTTGAAAACTCTTGCGATACCGCCCATCGAATCCAGCTTGTGGCGCTCGGCCTGCAATTGGTCCTCGAGCATTTGCATCTGCATGCGATGCTCGCCTACCTGCTGCTGTGCCGCCGCGGCTTCCTGATCACGGTTCTCATGCCATGCTGAGAGCTGACCGTCCTGCTGTCGGCGCTCTCGCTGCTGTTTCAATTGCTCCGCGAATTTCGCCAGCTTGCGCTGGCAGCGCCTGTTTTGCGCCCGCAGCTGATAAAAAACGGCGACCGTGTGTACCCATTCCGGGTCAACCAGCAGTCTCTCGAGGTGCTCGAGTTTTTGCGTAATTCGTGCGGTCGCTCCCTGCTGTTCCTTGATGCGTTTCTGCAGGCGCAGCTGTTCTTTACGCAGCTCTGCGTACCCCTTCTTCAGCTCTGCACGATTCTTGAAGAGCTCGACGAGTTTTTCATTTTCGTCGCCCTTGTCGTTTGCAGTTCCGAAGATAGCCGTACGACTACTCACATCGCGCCTCTTAACATAATTCAGGCCGCTGACCGGCGGCCGCGACCGGGGTGAGGCCGCATGATGACAATTGTGTGGTCGGCAAACTTGGACTTGATCGACAGTTTCGACAACTGTCGGGTTTCAGCGCTCGAGAATCAGGTGCCCCTGGTCTGTCAGGTACTCGAGCCACTTGTTAAGCACAACGTTGCGCTTCCAGCGTGCGTCGAGTTCGCGCCCGTTGCTGCGAAACAGGCGCCGCATCTCGGCGTGCCGGTGGTTGCCACCCAGGCTCATCGCTTCAGCCAGCCGTCCGTCGAGGTAGGCGCGGACCTGCATGTCGGGATCCGCCTGGCGGCCCTCATCGGTATCAAAATGATAGGTCAGCGACATCGTAATCGTGTAGCGACATCGTTCGAGTACGTCGACGAACAACTCGCAATCTCCCGCCACTCGAGAACGGAAGCAACCATCGAGACGGCCGAGTTCGGGAATCAGATGCAGCAGCCGGAGGTAGTTGCTCTCGTACATGGCCATCAGACCAACGAAGCTTCGTGGCCTGACAATCGTCTCCGGTACCAGTCTTGAGTCGAGCAACATGCAGCCAATATAGCACAGCGATTTGCGTCCTAAAGGCAAGCAAATACCGTTCCAAGACGGCCGTCACAAAGTTGAAAATCAGGCTCGAACTCGACGCTCGACACCGGTACTATCGAGAATCCTGCTCGCGATTTCCTCGATCGAAAATTCCGTCGTATCGACGTTCGCAATCCCATACCGCTTGAACAGTTTCTCCGATTCACGAAGCTCGAATCGCACTTGTTGTGCGCTCGAATACTTGCCGAGTGGGCGGCGTTCCTTGCGAATGTGCCGCAATCGCTGCGGAGCGATTGTGAGGCCGAAGAGTTTGGCTTTTTGCTCCACGAGTATGTCGGGCAACTTGCCACTCTCGAATTCCTCGTCCGTCAGCGGGAAGTTTGCCGCATAAACACCATACTGCAGCGCAAGGTACAGACAGGTGGGCGTTTTGCCCGAACGGGACACGCCGATGAGTATGACGTCCGCCATTTCGTAGTTGCGACTTATTCCGCCATCGTCGTTTGCAAGCGCAAAGTTTGTCGCCTCGATACGCCTCATATAAGCCTCGATATCGCTCATGCCATGAGCGCGGCCTGGCTCGTGCGTGGACTCTTGCTGCAACTCGAGTTCGAGTGGCTCCAGCAACACATCGAAAATGTCCAGAAAAAGGCCGTGCCCCTCGCGAACGATATTACGCAGGTTATCCTGCACCAGGGTCGAGAACACGATGGGGCGATTGGTGTCCGACTCGGCGGCCTCATTGATGCGTGTTACCGCCTCTTGCGCCTTGTCATCGGAATCTATAAATGGCAAAGTCAGTTGCCGAAAATCCTGACCGTTGAACTGAGTGAGAAGACTGTGGCCCAGTGTTTCGGCGGTCACGCCCGTCTGGTCCGAAAGAAAGAAAACAGTGCGTTCAGTCATGATCACCAATCCTGTCGTTGCGCAGCAATCGCTGTCGCTGCGCCGTCCGATGTCTGCGATTGATTGTCCATTTCCTGCACGGGAACACAAGGGAGCATAGTTTGGAGCCATACGTCATCAAGCTCGCCGAGCTTGGAATGGGTGATGTAGAAATCGTCGGCGGCAAGAACGCCTCTTTGGGCGAGATGATCTCCAACCTGAGTGACCTCGGCATATCGGTGCCTGGAGGCTTCGCGACCACGGCTGCGGCCTATCGCGATTTTCTCGCAGCCAATGGGCTCGACAGCCGGATCAAGGAGGTGCTGGACGACCTGGATGTCGATGATATTGACGCATTGACGACGGCCGGCCGGCAGATTCGGGAGTGGATTCTGCAAAGCAGCCTGCCCGAGCGACTCATCGATGATATTCGCACTGCCTGGGACGAAATGACCGGCGGTGAGGACATTGCCGTCGCCGTGCGATCGTCGGCGACAGCAGAGGACCTGCCTGACGCCTCCTTCGCCGGGCAACAGGAGACTTTCCTCAACGTCAAAGGCATCGAGCATCTGATCGATGCCCTGCACCAGGTATTTGCCTCGCTGTTCAACGACCGCGCGATTGCCTACCGAGTACACCAGGGCTTCGACCATAGCCTCGTGGCGTTGTCCGTCGGCGTGCAGACCATGGTCCGCAGTGACGTCGGATCGGCGGGCGTTCTTTTCACGCTCGATACCGAGTCCGGCTTCCGCGATGCAGTCTTCATTACAGCTTCCTATGGCCTTGGTGAAACCGTCGTGCAAGGTGCTGTTAATCCCGACGAATTCTATGTCTACAAGCCCGCACTGCGGAACGGCAAGTTTCCGATATTGCGCAAGAATCTCGGTGGCAAGGGCATCAAGATGATTTACAGCGATGACCCTCGCCCCGGTAAGACCGTGAAAACCGTGGACGTCGACGAAAAAGACGCCCATGCGTTCTCGCTGACCGACGAGGAGATCATCGAACTCGCGACGATGGCGGTAACGATCGAAGATCATTACCAGCGACCCATGGATATTGAGTGGGGCATAGACGGCAACGACGGAAAAATCTACATCCTGCAGGCGCGACCGGAGACGGTTCAGAGTCGCAGTGGCCGTACTATTCAGCGCTTCAGGCTCAAGGATCGCTCCACAGTGATCAGTAAGGGCCGCAGCATTGGTCAGAAGATCGGTAGCGGCACGGCGAGAGTCATCCGTGACGTCAGTGAGATGAACCGCGTGCAAAACGGCGACGTACTGGTTTCGGACATGACTGACCCGGACTGGGAGCCGGTGATGAAGCGCGCCGCAGCCATCGTCACCAATCGCGGTGGTCGTACCTGCCACGCGGCGATCATTGCCCGCGAACTGGGTATTCCGGCCGTAGTCGGTTGCGGCGACGCAACCGAGTCAATCGCGGACGGTACACCTGTGACTGTGAGCTGCGCGGAGGGTGACGAGGGCTTCGTCTACGAAGGACAGCTCGAATTCGAAAAGACGAAGATCGAACTCGATACACTGCCCGAAATACCCGTCAAGATCATGCTGAACGTGGGCAACCCGGACCGGGCTTTCGATTTCGCGAATATTCCGAATTGCGGCGTCGGGCTCGCACGCCTGGAGTTCATTATCAATCGCATGATTGGCGTCCACCCGCAAGCGTTGCTCGACTACGAATCGCTCGACGAGGCGACACGTGCCGCCGTACACGACCAGATGGCAGGGTATGCCGACCCGGTGCAGTTTTTCGTCGACCGCCTCGCCGAGGGCGTCGCGACGATCGCCGCGGCTTTCGCGCCCGAACCCGTCATCGTGCGCATGTCGGACTTCAAGTCCAACGAGTACGCCAACCTCATTGGCGGCGAGCGCTACGAACCCGAGGAAGAAAACCCGATGCTCGGCTTCCGTGGCGCTGCGCGCTATGTTTCCGACAGTTTTCGGCCATGCTTCGAGCTCGAATGTGCCGCGATCCTCAAGGTTCGCAACGATATGGGCCTCCGTAATGTCCAGGTGATGATCCCGTTCGTACGAACGGTGCAGCAGGCGAAAGATGTCATTGACCTGATGGCAGAGAACGGCCTCGAGCGCGGCAAGGACGATCTAAAAGTCATCATGATGTCGGAACTGCCGACCAACGCAATCCTGGCAGATCAGTACCTCGACCACTTCGATGGCATGTCCATCGGCTCCAACGATATGACGCAGCTGGTACTCGGGCTGGATCGTGACTCGGCGCTGATCGCCGAGCTTTTCGACGAACGCGACGACGCTGTCAAGGCGATGCTCGAAATGACGATTTCGGCGTGCAAGGCACGCGGCAAATATGTGGGCATCTGCGGCCAGGGGCCTTCCGATCACCCGGACCTGGCGCTATGGCTGCTGGAACAGGGAATCGAAAGCATGTCCCTGAATCCGGACAGTGTGATCGAAACCTGGCTGTTTCTGGCTGGTAAATCCGTCTGAGCGACGGCTCGTCGTTAGAAGCGGTCGTATCGCGAGCGACGCTGCCAGCGTATGCGTGGCAACCACAGGCCCAGGATCATCCCCACGACCAGCACCAGCGCCCCCGACATGAACCAGTAGCGAGTCGTCTTGCTCGATAGCTCGCGGTTCTCCTGCTCGAGCGTCGCCACGCGAATTTCCTCGCCAGCGAGCTTTTCGCGCAGTTTCTTGTTCTGATTGTCGATCGCCAGCACATTGGCCGCGGTCCGCTTGATTTCGGCAAGCTCCGTCTCGAGGCTGCTTTTCTCGTTCTCGAGCGTCTGGATTCGTCGTGTCGCTCTTTCCTGTTCGCTGCGAATTGCGCCTAGCTGTGTATTCAGCGAACTGCCGCGAGACGCCTCGTCGGTGAGCTGGCTTGTCAATGTGGCCAACTGTTCGCGAGCAGCCGGTTCGTTCATCAAATAACGAGTGAGAACCCAGCCCTCCGTACCACCGCCAGTGCGTACGCGCGTATAGCCCGAATCGGCGTCCGTTTCCAAAGTTTCCAATTCGGTGCCACTACCGAGCATGAGCTGAATTGCGTTGCTCGTGGATGGGCCGCTGCGTAACGTGATCTCGAACCGGTCACTCACCCAGGCGGATTCGGCACTGGCGACAGCGCCAGTGAGTATTGCGATGAACGCCCATGCGGCGACGATTTTTCGTACGATAATCATTGCGCAACTATAAGACATGGTCTTCGCTCGTTCCAGTTAAAAATCAAATAAATCAGTCGCTTATCCGCGACAGCTGAGAGATGTTCTTCTCCCAGTTACGGCCGTCGAAAGGCTCACTCGTAAGCGACGCAATCGTTCCCGGCTGCAGGCAATTGATGTTGACACTGATGCCGTCCGGATGTGAACGCGGCACATAGTACGACTTGATGCCACAGTAACGACAAAATATGTGCCTGGCGACGCCGGTATTGAAGGTATAGGTCTCAATGTCGTCTGCGCCCTGCAACAGACGAAAGTCATTCTGACCGACGATCAGATGCAGGAAGCCTGTCATGCTGCAAATGCTGCAATTGCATTTAGTAGCGACGATGTCAGCCGGTGCGTCAACCTCGAATTTGACCCGCCCACAGTGACACCCACCTCTGTGTGTTGTCATTGGCACTCGTCATCTCCCCGTTTTCTCCACACGGCCGCCAGGTTGTTCGTCGGCATGGCGTAAATTCTCAGCAGCGACATGCCGCCGCGCCGAGCCATCGCGTCAAGGTCGTCCAGATCCCGTATACCCATCGCTGCATTGCGCGCGCGTAGCGATTCATCGAAGGCGGCATTGCTCGAAGTACTAAACACACCATCGCGACTGAACGGGCCATAAAGGAAAAATACACCCTGCTCCGGCAACGCGGTAGCCGCAAATTCGAACATCCTGCAGACGGCCGCATAACTCATGATGTGCGCAGTATTGGCCGAAAAAACCGCGTCAAAAGACGCAGGCATGGCCGTTGCCGTCAACACATCGAGCGCGATGGGTTGCAGGACATTCGACGGTCCTGCCTCGGCGATCCATTGCTTGATGCCATCGTGGCTTTGTTGCAGGTCACTCGTCTGCCAGGTCAGGTGATCGAGTTCTGTTGCGAAGGTGACAGCGTGCTGACCCGTGCCGGAGCCGATTTCCAGTACCGAAGCAGCTGCTCGAAATTCATGTCTCAACGCGCTCAGGATAGGCGCGGCATTGCGCACCGACGCAGACGCATACGGTTTCCCGCTCATTCCGGGCTATGACGCCAGTACAGTCGCGTCGAGCAGATGCTGCCGATACCAGGCGAGTTCCGCGATGGAATCGCGAATATCGGCAAGCGCTCGGTGCGTCGACTCCTTGGTGAAGCCGGCAGCGACTGCAGGCGCCCATTGCTGCGCCAGTATTTTCAACGTGCTCACGTCCAGATTCCTGTAATGGAAAAAGCGTTCCAGATCGGGCATCTGACGGGCGAGAAATCGACGGTCCTGGCAAATACTGTTGCCGCACATGGGCGACGCTCCCCGATCGACCCAGTCAGCGAGGAATTCGAGGGTCGCCAGCTCTGCCTGTTGCAGCGTTACGTCACTCGAGAGAGCGCGTGCGGTCAGGCCCGTCTCGCCGTGCTGCCGCGTATTCCACTCGTCCATCGCGTCCATCGTCTCCCTGGACTGTGCGATCGCAAGCGCGGGTCCTTCCGCAAGCTCGTTCAGGTGTTTGTCGGTAACGATCGTCGCGACCTCGATGATCGTATCGGTCGCGGTGTTCAGACCCGTCATTTCCAGATCGATCCAGATGAGGTTGCTCGTAGAATCGTTCGCTGGCACCAGCTCAGTCATCGCCTGTACGTCGTCCTGTGAATTTCAGGCGCTAGTGTACATTGCCTGCAAGTGCAAGGCGCATCGCGTCACGGCATACTCAACACGAATCCGGGTAATTGATGTCGCCAATGACCAGAAGCGCCCTCGTCATCGCAACTTACAGTCGCCGCATGCGCCTGCGGCTCACCAGTGGTGACGAAATCGATGCCCGCATCAAGGGTAAGCGGCTGCGCCCTGTCTGTGGAGATCGCGTCGAGGCTGAGCCAATCCCCAACGAGTCGGACTGGCTGATCATACGTGTTCTCGATCGCGACAACGAATTGAGCAGGCCAAACCTGCGCGGCAAGGTGGAAGTGCTGGCCGCCAATATCGACAAACTTCTGGTCATGGCTGCGGGGTCACCGCAGCCGGAGTGGTCGATCGTCGACCGCTACCTGTGTGCCGCTGAAGTCATCGGTATCAATGCTGCCGTCGTCTACAACAAGTCGGACCTGCCCCGCACGCAATTGATCGACGATGTCCTTGCTGACTACGAGCGCATCGGCTACCCCACCGTTCGTTGCAGTGCCCGCAACGGTGACAATCTCGACCAGGTCGCCGAATTGCTGCGCGAGGGACTGGCGATCATCGTCGGTCAGTCCGGCGTGGGCAAATCGACCCTGATCAATCGACTACTGGGAGACGAGCAACTGCGTACAGCCACGGTATCCGAGAAGACCGGCGAAGGTCGTCACACGACAGTCAATTCGGCCATGCTGCAGATGCCCGGCGGCGGTGCTGTCATCGACTCGCCGGGCGTGCGCGACTACGCGCCGGCGTTGCAGCCGGATGAGGTTGTCGACGGCTACCGGGAAATCGCAACCGCAGGACAGCATTGCCGCTTTGCCAATTGCCGCCACCTTCGGGAGCCAGGCTGTGCGGTGAAACAGGCGGTCGAAAACGGCACGATCAGCAAACGCCGCTACGACAGTTATCGTCACTTGCTCGCGTTGACCGAAAAACTCACGGTCGGGCACTACTAAGCTCACAGGAAGCCTTGTTGGAGCGCTTCTTGAAGCGCGATCCGGCTCAATCGCAGTCGCGGTTCGAGAACCGCTCCAACGGTTAGTAGCAAGCCCTGTAGGAGCGCTTCTTG
>DAOWGY010000135.1 GCA_030641695.1 Gammaproteobacteria bacterium | reverse complement strand
TCCAGGCTCGCGACGCTGATACTGCTCGGCCTGTTTTATGCTGTCCCATGGTTGCTGTGGGACGACCGCCAGGCATTCCTGTTCGACCTGCCGGCACGCAAGTTCTACCTGCTCGGACTCACTCTCTGGCCGCAGGACTTTCCGTATCTCGCGCTGTTGTTGATCATCGCGGCGCTGTCGTTGTTCTTCTTCACTGCACTGCTCGGCAGGGTGTGGTGCGGCTTCGCCTGCCCGCAGACCGTCTGGACCGAAGCATTTATCTGGATGGAGCAATGGACCGAGGGCACGCGTTCGCAGCGCATGAAACTCGACAAGGCACCATGGGGCTGGAACAAGCTGCGGCGCAAGGGCAGCAAGCAATTGCTTTGGCTGACATTTTCGCTGTGGACCGGCTTCACGTTTGTTGCTTATTTCACACCGGTCCGGGTACTCGGCCCTGAGTTGCTGACGCTGTCGGCGGGCAACTGGACGTTCTTCTGGACGGTCTTCTACGGCTTCGCGACCTACGGCAATGCCGGCTACATGCGCGAGCAGGTTTGCAAGTACATGTGTCCCTACGCGCGATTCCAGAGCGCAATGTTCGACAAGGACACACTGATCATCTCCTACGACGAACGTCGCGGCGAGCCACGCGGCGGACGCAAGCGCTCCGCGGACCCGCGAGCGCTCGGCCTCGGCGACTGCATTGACTGCAAGGTGTGCGTACAGGTTTGCCCGACGGGCATCGATATTCGTGACGGCCTGCAATACAATTGCATCGCCTGTGCAGCGTGCATCGACGCCTGCGATTCGGTCATGGACAGGATGAAATACCCACGTGGCCTGGTTCGCTACTCGACCGAGCAAAGCATGCAGGGCGGCGACTCGCATGTGCTACGACCACGCGTTTTCGTGTACGCCACGTTGTTGCTGGTTCTTTGTGCCGGTCTCATCACATCGATGGCGACCCGAACACCGATCATTCTCGACATTATCCGTGATCGCAATTCGCTGTATCGCGAGCTGCCCGACGGCCTGATCGAGAATATCTACACCGTGAAGATCATCAACCAGCGCAACGATGTGCGCAGCTTCCATTTGTCCGTCGACGGCGTTGCCGGTATCAAACTCGACGGCGTTCCCGCCGTCATCATCGTCGAGGGTGGCGGCGTATTGTCATTGCCGGTCCGTGCACGCGCCCACCGTGACGATGCTTATGGCATTATGGACATCACGTTTGGCGTGGCCGACGTTGATGACGCATCGCTCGCCATTACCGCGGACAGCCGCTTTCTGGGCCCGACGCCGTAGTTGCAATTCATGACCGAACAAGACGTCAAACCCTGGTACCGCCAATTCTGGCCCTGGTTCCTCATCTGCCTGCCGGGCTCCGCCGTCGTCGCGAGCCTGTACACCCTTACGCTCGCTGTGCGCACGACGGACTCGCTGATCGTAACGTCCGACGACGGCATGGACATCGTCACGCAACGTAACCTGAACTCAGAGAGGCTCGCTACGAAACTCGGTCTCGAAGCACGCATCAATATCGATACGGACAGTGGGGCCATCGTCGCAACGCTCACAGCCGAATCCCCGCTCGACTGGCCGAAGACGATCGACCTGCTGCTGTCGCATCCTGCGTTCGCGGAGCGCGACCGGACGATCGCGCTAACGGCGTCGATTCCCGATGATGCAGGCAATCCGACCTGGTCCGGTCACTTCGTCAACATGCCGGACGGCCGCTGGTACCTGGTGCTCGTGGACGGTGACAGCTGGCGCCTGAATGGCACCTGGTCCGGTGCCTCCACGGTGCGGCTCGTGCCTGCCAGCGCAAACAGCGATGGCGGCCGCTGAACGGTGTTTTCACTGTGCGCTGCCGATCCCGGCCAATTGTGACATCCGGGTAGAAATCGGCGGCGAGCAGCGCCCTGTGTGCTGCCCCGGCTGCAAGGCCGTCGCTGCGCTTATTCGCGACGCCGGTCTGGAGCGTTACTACGATTCCCGCGAGACACCCGAACCCGGTGCTGTACGGCCGCCCGAGGAAGCCGGCGAATGGCAGGTTTTCGATCGTGATGACATGCTGGCCGCATTTTCG
>DAOWGY010000303.1 GCA_030641695.1 Gammaproteobacteria bacterium | reverse complement strand
GGACGATCGTTGCGTTGTATCTCGGTAGCTCGTATGAACGCATGGCGGCGGAGCCGCTGACGAAATAATCGAAACATGGAGGATTAAACCGATGGCGCTAAGAAACACTCACAACGAATATGGGTCATTCGCCAAATGGCTGCACTGGCTTGTTGCGATCGGCATTATCGCCCTGCTTTATCTGGGGCTCCAACAGTCTGGACTGGAAAAAGGGCCGGACAAGACGGCGATCCGTGAATTGCATGGCTCCATCGCGTTGCTGGTGTTCGTATTGATGAGCGTGAGAATCGTCTGGCGATTCATGAACGAGGTGCCCGCGCATCCGGAGGGCATGCCGGGCTGGCAGCGCGTCAGCGCAACGCTCATTCACTGGGGTATCTACATCGCGGTGTTCGTGCAGCTCATATCAGGCGCGACTACGGTCGCGACGGGCGGCAAGGCACTGGCGTTCTTCGGTCTCTTGTCCATTCCGTTGCCGATCGCCGAGAATCGCGACAACCATGAATTCTGGGAGGAAATTCACGAATTCACCTGGATAATTGTCGCGACCTTGCTGGTCGTGCACGTGCTTGCGGCTTTGTACAACCATTTCGTCGCCAGGAACGACGTGCTCAGACGCATGACTGTCGGGGTGCGGGCAAGGGGGTAACACGATGACCGACGCGTTTATCTGTGATGCGGTAAGAACGCCGATTGGGCGCTACGGCGGCGCGCTGTCGTCCGTCCGCACAGACGATCTCGGCGCGATTCCAATTGCTGCCCTGATCGAGCGCAACGGCAAGCTCGATCCTGCGGCCATAGACGATCTTGCATACGGCTGCGCGAACCAGGCCGGCGAAGACAATCGCAACGTCGCGCGCATGTCGGCGTTGCTCGCGGGATTGCCGGCAACCGTGCCAGCAGCAACTGTCAATCGTCTTTGCGGTTCCGGAATGAATGCCATCGGCAATGTCGCGGATGCAATCCGTGTAGGCGGCATCAGCCTTGCGATCGCGGGGGGCGTCGAGTCGATGTCGCGCGCACCATTCGTCATGGCAAAGCAATCGTCGGCATTTGGGCGCACGACAGAGTTGTACGACACGACGCTGGGCTGGCGTTTCGTCAACAGCAAGTTCGAGGAGCAGTACGGCATCGACTCGATGGTGGAGACGGCCGAAAATGTCGCCGATGACTTCGGCATTTCGCGCGATGATCAGGACCGGTTGGCACTGCGCAGCCAGCAACGGGCCGAAACCGCAATCGCAGCTGGCACTTTTAGCGACGAAATTGTGCCGGTCACCGTGCCGCAGAAACGTGGCGACCCGATCGTCGTCGATACGGACGAGCATCCGCGACCGGGATCGACGATCGAGGGGCTTGCGAAACTCCGGCCCATCGTCCGCAAAGACGGCACGATAACAGCGGGCAATGCGTCGGGCATCAACGACGGCGCCTGCGCACTCCTCGTCGCGTCCGAGACTGCAGCCAGCCAGCACGGGCTCGAGCCCCTTGCCCGTGTCGTCGCCTGGGCGGTCGCCGGCGTCGAACCGCGCATCATGGGCATCGGTCCCGCGCCTGCAGCGGAGAAAGTACTCGCGCTTGCCGGGCTCGAAATCAGCCAGATGGACGTGATCGAACTCAACGAAGCCTTCGCCGCGCAAGGGCTTGCGTCGTTAAGGCGCCTCGGTGTCGACGACGACGCCGGGCACGTCAATCCGAACGGTGGCGCGATTGCATTGGGACACCCGTTGGGAATGTCCGGGGCGCGCCTCGTGACGACGGCGGCCTACCAGTTGCGCCGCGCGAATGGCCGATTCGCGCTATGTACCATGTGCATCGGTATCGGGCAGGGCATCGCCATGATCATCGAAAAGGCGTGAGCAAAAAGCCGACGCCCAGTTTCGAATCACAGGCGATGCGCGAGCTCGCCGAAGTCATCCGCGGCCGCCGCACGATTAATCTCTACCTGCAGACGCCGGTTCCGAGTGAGCTCGTGCGCGAGGCAGTCGAGGCGGCCACCTGGGCACCGAATCATCACGTCACGGAGCCCTGGCATTTCTACCTGCTCGGTCGGGAGACGATCGACCAATGCCTCGATCTGTGTCGCGACATCGTCACCGCGAAGAAAGGTCCGGAAGCCGGGGCGTTCAAACGCCAGAGTTGGTCGGAAAAACCGGGCTGGCTCGTGGTTACCTGCCGGCGCTCGGAAGACGAATTGCTGCAGCGCGAGGACTACGCGGCATGCGCAGCCGCCGTGCAAAACCTGATGCTGTATCTCTGGAAAGCAGGGATTGGCAGCAAATGGACCACGGGCGATATCACGCACGACCCGCACTTCTTCGACATCATTGGTATCGACGCTCGGAACGAGTTCGTCGTCAGCTTGCTTTGGTACGGCTATCCAAAAATTACGCCTGAGCAAAAACGAAAAGGTCTCGGCGAAGCCTTGTCCGAGCTGCCATGACAGAGTCTGATGAGCCCACGGGCAATCGGCACTAATTAACGAAATGCGATTTCGCCTATAATCCACACGATGCCATCACTCCTATCCGAATTACGCCGCCGCAACGTACTTCGCGTGGCAGCGGCTTATGCACTGGTCGCCTGGATCATCATTGAGGCAGGTTCCATTTTGCTGCCGACGTTTGGCGCAACCGAGGGCGCTTTCCAGATCTATGTCATTTTCGTTCTGATCGGCTTCTTCGTGGCGGTGATTCTTGCATGGGTGTACGAGATAACGCCGGAGGGCGTGAGACTCGAGAGAGACGTCGACCGATCAGTCCCGCCAGATACCAGACCAAAGGTCCTGATGAACTACGTCATCATCGGATTACTTGTAGTTGCGCTGGGAGTTTCGATTACGTTCAACGTGACCGGCATTCGGGAGTCCGATACCTCGGTCTCGCAGCTTGCGGGCGGCAAGCCTGCTATCGCGGTGCTGCCGTTCGCCAGTTTGAGCACTGAACCCGACAATGCCTTATTCACCGACGGTATCCACGGCGACATCCTGACGCAGCTTGCCATTATCGGCTCCTGCAAGGTGATCTCGCGTACCTCGGTCATGGAGTACCGCGATACCACGAAGAACGTTCGGCAGATCGGCGAGGAGCTCGACGTCGGAACAGTACTCCAGGGTTCGGTTCAGCGCATCGGTGACAACGTCAGGATCAACGTGCAGCTGGTCGATACGCAGACCGATATCAATCTATGGGCGCAGTCGTATGACCGTCAGCTGACGGCACAGAATATCTTCGCGATCCAGAGCGAAATATCCGAAGCGATCGCGCTGCAACTTCAAACCACGCTGACGCCGGCGGAGCAGATCCGGATCACTGCAGCCCCGACCGAGGATCTGCGCGCCTACAACGCGTACGTGTCGGGGCGTGATAATCTGAATCTCAGGCGCCTCGAGACACTGCTCAAGGCAAGGGAGCTTTTCGAGCAGGCCATTGCCTTCGATCCGGAGTACGCGGCAGCTTATGCGGGTCTCGCGGATACAGCTTTGCTGCTCATGATCAATCACCAGGCGCTGCCGCAGGATGAAGCCGTCGAAATCGCGAACACGAACATCGACAAGGCGCTGGAGCTGGACCCGCAACTTGCGGATGCATATGCGGCCAAAGGGCTGCTGGAGACCACGATCTGGTCGCGAACGAGAGTCGGGAACGGCAACGTCGCTGCCGAGGCCGCCTTTCGCCGTGCCATCGAGCTGAATCCCAATCATGCCAGCGCTTACATGTGGTTTGCATCGCTGCGGGATACCGAGCAACGCGATGAAGAGGCGATTGAGCTCTATCAGCGGTCCATGGAGCTCGACCCCCTGGGACGCATACCGTATACGAACCTGCCCACTCTGTACGCGCAACGTGGGAAAAACCAGGAAGCGATCAGGCTATGGCTGGATGCGATAGAGATTCACCCTGAGTGGCCGACGCCGTATCAGTTTCTCGCTACCCATTTGCTGGGTCTGGGGCGGTTAGATGAGGCCTTTGCCTGGAATGCCAAGGCGGCAACGCTCAGTGACGATCCGACAGTCGATTTTCTGAATGTTCTCATTTACCAGGAGTTCGGTGAGCCGGACAGGGCGATCAGGCTCATGGAGAGGCTGCCTGAGAATCATCCGTTTGCGAGTTTGATGGAGGGATTCGGCCTGCTTATGGATGCGGATTATCGAATCGCACTCGACTTTTTCTCTGGGATTATTGCCAGCGAAAACAACAACAGCGTATTGCCGTTTTTGACATTCATAGCTGCAGACGTCGCATTGCTGGCCGACGATCTCGACAGGGCTCGACACTACACACTGATGAATCAGCCGATTCTGACGGCAGACACCGAGCTACAGATCGACCAATCTACTGTCGGTGCAGTAATCAGGTTGGCCTACATCGAACAGCGTGAGGGCAACACGGTACGAGCGCTCGAGCTGCTGCAGGCAGCGCTGCCGGTGGTGCAGGGGCTGCCGCGACTGGGCATGTCCGGTCGGGGCATACTCGAAGTGCAGATCCTGGCGTTATTGGGCCGCAAGGAGGATGCGTTCGTTGCGCTGCGCGAGCTGGTTGACGAAGGCTTTTGCGGTCCGTTGCTCACTAACTTCTGGGGGCTCGATGAGGACCCGTTCCTGACCCTGCTGCAGGACGATCCCCGGTTCATCGGCATCCTGGACGAAATCAGCGAGTCAGTTGCGATGATGCACGATCGTGTATTGCAGGCGGAGAGCAGCGGCGACTGGGACAGTCTTCGAGCGCTGGCAGAAATTTCCTGAATGTCTGTTGGCGCGGACAAATGTCCGGACACCGTTGCTT
>DAOWGY010000201.1 GCA_030641695.1 Gammaproteobacteria bacterium | reverse complement strand
TGGCCAGCAATGCTGCGACAGCCGCGCCACCGGATGTGCGGAGGATGTAGGGGTCCGCGAGCGGATTGCGCAGCAGCACCTGCATCAACACGCCCGCAACGGCGAGCAGCCCACCTACGCCAAAGGCGGTCAGTGCGCGCGGCAGCCGCAGCTCCAGCACCAGCGTCTGTATCTGCTGCGAGGCATCGCCCCGCAACGCGGCGACGGTGTCCGCAATGCTGACGTCAGCGCTGCCGGACGCCAGCGCGGCGAACAATGCGGTTGCAGCGATCAGGATCAGTCCTGCGAATAGCGTTGTGGTGTGGCGGGTGAACAATCGTGGCTCCCGGGCATTCGCAATGGTGTAAAGTTAACGACAGTGGATTATTTTAGTACGGCTGCGATGAATAGCGACTGGATTGATGATGAGGGATTCCGTGCCAATGTCGGGATTATCCTCACCAATGACCTTGGCAAGTTGATGCTGGCCGGCCGCGTCGGCAACAAGGGCTGGCAGTTTCCGCAGGGTGGCATGCTGCTCGACGAAGAGCCCCAGCAGGCCATGTTTCGTGAATTGCACGAGGAAATCGGCCTCGGGCCCGCCGATGTCGAGGTGCTCGGCGTGACGAGTGACTGGCTTCGATACCGCTTGCCTGACAAGTTCATTCGCCGTAACAGCACTCCGCTCTGCATCGGCCAGAAGCAGCGCTGGTTCATGCTGCGCCTGGTGTCGTCAGCGGAGAACGTTCGCTTCGACCTCAGCGATGAACCCGAATTTGACCGTGCCCGCTGGGTGGATTTCTGGCGGCCCGTCAATGAAGTGATCTATTTCAAACGCCGCGTATACGCGCGAGCATTGCACGAACTCGGATCCACGGTCTATCCGAGTGGCCTGCCACCGCGCCCACGGTGGTGGCCGCAACGCTGGCGCGCAGTATTCGACAAGGATATGGTCCAGACGCAAGAACGCGAGGCCTGATCAGCGCGGCCCCGATTGCATTCGATCCTCGTAAACGTGACCTGCCGCACTTCTGTTTGCCAGGGGGGCCGCGTAACATAACGTCTTTCGAGGCATTGACGAGCAAACGTGGCAAGACATTCCCCTTTACAGCTGCATAGCCCGGCCCGCGTATGGTTGACGCGCGTCAGCATTGTCGCGCTGGCCGTCGGTTGCGGCTATCTCGTCTATGAATTCGGCCGAATTCAGGCCGGCTACAACGTTGTCGATGCGTCTGGCGAACGCCAGGATTTCGAGCAGGTCATTGCTGCTCTCGAAAGCGAGATCGTCTCGCTGAAAGAGCAGATCGCACTGCTGGAAACGCACCGCGATATCGACCGCGAGGCTTATTCCGAGGTAGAAGTGAGCCTTACGGACCTGCAGTCGAAGATTCAGGAGCAACGTGACGCAATCGCATTCTATCGTGGCATCGTGTCGCCGGCAGACGGCAACAAGGGGTTGCGAGTACAGGATCTGAAGCTGACACGTGGCAAGGAGGAGCGTGAGTACAATATCCGCCTCGTGCTCGTGCAGGCGTTGCAGCACGACCGCAAGGTGACCGGAGACGTGAAACTGACGATCGACGGGGACCAGGACGGCATCGAGAAAACCTACACTTACGCTCAGCTGCTGCCGGCAGATTCGCAGCGGGGCTGGTCGTTTTCGTTTCGATATTTTCAGGATTTCGACCGACAGGTTATTCTGCCGGACGGATTTACGCCGCAGCGCGTCAATATCGAAGTCCAGTCGAGAACACGCTCTATTGCGAGCATTGCACGAAGTTACTCCTGGGCGACGAGCCAGGGATGAGTGTTGCCGCCGTGCGGCAAATTGGAGGAATGGATGTTAGGACGGAAGCAACGCAGGCACACAGTCGTCGACACGCTGGTGGGCTCGAACACACGGATCAACGGCGATCTCCATTTCACCGGCGGATGCCACGTGGATGGCGCCGTTAATGGCAGCGTAACCGCGGACCCCGACAGTCAATCCGCGCTGAGCGTCAGTGAAGAAGGCAACATCGACGGCGGCGTAACGGTGCCTTATGTCGTATTGAACGGCATTGTTCGGGGTGACGTTTGCGCCAATCAGCGCGTGGAACTCGGACCAACTGCACGCGTCATTGGAAATGTGTATTACAATCTGATTGAAATGGCGATCGGTGCCGAGATTAATGGCAAACTCGTGCATCAGCCGGAAGGACAGGTACCGCTACTCGAGCAGACCGCCAGGATCGATGAATCGGCGGCGATTGCTGCGGATAGCTGAACAGGAACACAGGATATGCAAACAGATACACCGGTAATCGGCAGCAACGCGGCGCCGCCGCCCCTCGTCTTCACGGATGCGGCTGCCAGCAAGGTAAGCGAGCTGATCAGGGAGGAAGACAATCCAGACCTGATGCTCAGGGTGTTCATCTCGGGCGGTGGATGCTCGGGCTTCCAGTATGGTTTCACGTTCGATGAAACCGTCGAGGATGGTGACAGCCAGGTAGAGAACCAGGGTGTTACGCTGCTCGTAGACCCGATGAGCGTGCAATATCTGATGGGCGCCGAGATCGATTACAAGGAAGATCTGCAGGGCGCACAATTCATCATCCGCAACCCGAATGCACAAACGACCTGCGGCTGCGGTTCGTCTTTTACGGTGTAAAGTCCACTCTCGAGTCGTCAAACCGGCCTGAAAAAAATAGCTACTCCCAGCGAAGATAATCACGCCGGGCTCGCGGCGAAAATCGATCCTCCCGAGGTCATCGCGGCCGTCGACCTCGGTTCCAACAGTTTTCACATGATTGTCGGCGAGCGGCGCCACGGCCAGCTGACGGTCATCGATCGTATCCGCGAAACGGTGCGTCTGGCGGAGGGGCTGTCCGACGAAGGTGACCTGTCGCCGGATGCCAGGGCACGGGCCTTGCGCTGCCTGTCGATCTTCGGCGAGCGATTGCGGGACATGCACGCGGCCAGCGTCCGCGCGGCCGGCACCAGCACGATCCGTCGGGCACGTGAAGACACAGGGTTCATGGCCGAAGCGGAAGCGGCTCTCGGTCACCCCATCGAGATCATTTCCGGCATCGAGGAAGCACGGCTCATTTACAACGGTGTGATGCACAGTCTGCCTCGAAACGATGGTCTGCGACTCGTGCTGGATATAGGCGGCGGCAGTTCGGAGCTAATTCTGGGCCAGGGCGCCAAACCGCTCGCGCTGGAAAGCCTGCACCTCGGCTGCGTCGCCATGACCGAGCGCTTTTTCCCCGACGGCCGCATCACGCGAAAGGCGTTCGACAAGGCACGCGTTGCCGCAAGACTGGAATTACGGCCTGTGAAAGCGTTCTTCCGGGATGCTGAGAGCGTCGAGGCGATCGGTACGTCCGGAACGATCATCTCGGCCGAGCGTGTCGCCAGTACACTCGGCATTGCGGATAAAGATCTAACCCTGGCAACCGTCGAAGCGCTGATCGAGCGTGTGCTGGATTTCGACACTATCGAATCCCTGGCATTGCGCGGCCTTTCCGAACGGCGAGCACAGGTCTGGCCCGGCGGTTTGTCGATACTCGCGGAATTGATCGGTGTACTGCGCATCGACACCTTGTGTGTCTCCGATGGCGCGTTGCGCGAAGGGCTGCTCTACGATTTGCTGGGACGCCTGCAACACGAAGACGCGCGCGAGCGCACCGTTCGTGCAATGGCGGCGCGTTACAACGTCGATCAACGACAGGCGCAGCGCGTATCCTCGACGGCGCGCATGTTGCTGCAGCAGTGCACGGAAGCCTGGCAGCTAACGTCATCGCTTACCGAGAGCATGCTGATCTGGGCATCAGATTTGCACGAAATCGGGCTGGATATATCGCATGACGGCTATCAACGTCATGGCGCGTACGTGGCGGAAAACGCCGACATGCCCGGCTTTCCCCGCGCGGAACAGCGTTTCCTGGCGTTCCTCATCGCCAGCCAGCGGCACGAGATCGACTCGGACTACATGCGGGCGTTGCCGCAAGCATGGCGCGTAAGCGCTCTGCGCCTCGCGCTGTTACTGCGTCTCGCAGTACTCCTGAATCGCAGTCGCAACGAGGTCGAGATACCGCAGATAGCGTTTACAGTCGACGATCGCTCACTCGAGCTGCAATTCGATACTGAGTGGCTGCAATCGAATCCACTGACCGTCGCGGATCTCGATCGCGAGAAAGACCATCTCGACTCAGTCGGGTATGTGCTGGCTTTTCGCTGAGCGACAGACTCTCAGGTAGGCGCGGCCAGCGTTTCGAGGAATGTGTCCTGCGCAGAAATCGGTTTGGCTTTACCGGGCGTCAATCGCTCATAGCTACCGTCGCCGTGCAGGATCCAGGACTGACAGTTGTCCGCGAGAAACAGCTCGAGATCTCGCTTGATTTGATCCTTGATTTGTTTCTGCCGAATCGAGAAACAGGATTCGTTGCGTCGGAACAGATTCCTGTCCATCCAGTCGGCACTCGAACAGTAGTATTCCTCGTTGCCATCGTTGAGGAAGTAGTACACACGCGAATGCTCGAGAAACCGGCCGACGATCGAGCGCACATGAATATTTTCGGACAATCCCGGTACGCCCGGCCGTAGCGAACAGATGCCTCTAATGATCAGGTCGATTTTCACGCCGGCCTGTGACGCCGCATACAAGGCATCCATCAACTGCGGTTCGTTCAGGGCGTTGATTTTAGCAATGATGCGGGCTTTCTTGCCCGCTCGGGCATTCTCCGTCTCGCGTTCGATTTTCGCGATCAGCGCGTCGAACAATGTGAATGGCGACACCAGCATGCGCGACAGGTCTCCAGCCTCCGTAAGGCTTGTCAGCTGCATGAACACTTTGTGCACGTCTTCGCCGAGACGCTGGCTGCTGCTCATGTAGCCGTAGTCGGTGTAAACGTGCGTCGTTGCGTGATGATAGTTACCGGTGCCGAGATGAACGTAGCGAACCAGTTTGTCGTCCTCCCGACGTACCACCAGGGTCATCTTTGCATGCGTCTTGTAGCCCACGAGACCGTAGACAACCTGGGCGCCGGCTTCCTGCAGGCGGTTGGCCAGCGAGATATTGGCGGCCTCGTCGAATCGAGCCATCAGTTCGATGACGACCGTAACTTCCTTGCCGGCGCGTGCCGCCGCGACGAGGTGATCGACGATGGGCGAATTTGCGCCTGTGCGATACAGTGTTTGTTTGATGGCGAGCACGTTCTCGTCTGCCGCCGCCGCCCCGATAAAATCGATGATCGGTATGAACGACTGGTACGGGTGATGCAGCAATACGTTCTGTTTCGACAGAATCGTAAATATGTTCGCGTCACTCAGCAGCTCTTCAGGCAGTCCCTGCGTGAACTGTGCATACAGCAAATCGGGGCGGCCCGCGATGTCACACACGGTCGCAAGTCGATTGAGATTGACCGGCCCGTCAACGAGAAACATGTCGTGCTCCTGCAAATTGAAATGGTCGAGCAGGAACTGCTGCAGGTCGTCCGGACACTCGTGGCTGACCTCGAGCCGCACGGCGGCGCCATAGCGACTGGCTTCGAGCTGGCCCTCGAGCGCACGCACGAGATCGCTGACTTCTTCTTCGTCGACGTACAGGTTGCTGTTGCGCGTAATTCGAAACTGGTAGCAGCCTTCGACGCCGAGACCGGGGAACAGCTTGTCGACGTGAACCCGGATGACAGACGACAGGAAGACGAAGTCGTGACTGCCCGGGCTGCTGAGGTGTTCAGGCAGTCGAATGATTCTCGGCAGTGAGCGCGGCGCCTGCACCATGCCGCGATGCCGTCGGCGACCGAACGCGTCCTTTCCGCGCAGGCGCAGAATGAAATTGAGGCTTTTGTTCAGCACTCGTGGAAATGGTCGTGACGGATCGAAAGTGAGCGGCGTCAGAACCGGCACGACCTGTTCGTCGAAATAGCCACTGAGCCATTCTTTCTGATCATCGTCCCAGTCCTGGCTTTGCACGAAACGCACACCGGCACGGGTCAACTCCGGAAACATGACGTCGTTCAGCAGCGCGTACTGTTGCGAAACGAGGTTGAGCGTGCGGTGTCGTATTGCGTCAAATACCTCCTGCGCCGATAGTTTCTCGGGCCCCTGCGCGGGCGCGCCGATTTCGATGCGCTGCTTCAGTGCGGCAACACGAATCTCGAAAAACTCGTCGAGATTGGTGCACGAGATACAGAGGAATCGCAGCCGCTCGAGCAGCGGCGTGTCAGGGTCCTCTGCCTGCGCCAGCACCCGCTTGTTGAACTCGAGCATGCTGAGTTCGCGGTTGATGTACAGGTCAGCAGGTGGCAGGGATGGTGCGTCCACGTTTGTCTCGTCGCAATGGGCCGGCCAGTATATCAATGCCTGCGTTACGGAACTTCTGACTGCTGCGCAAATTAGCCGGCTTGGTGGATGGCGCCGAGAACCGTTGCGCGGCTCGCCCCCGTCACGCCTGGTGCGTTGCCCGCTTCGTGATTCAGTGTGCGCATTGCGAGCCAGGCGAACGCGCATGCTTCGATCCAGTCAGGGTCGAGCCCGTACTCGGTGGTTGACGCCAGTCGTTGCTGCGGCAGACGGGCACCAAGCCGGCTCATGAGCTCGATATTGTGGACACCGCCGCCACAGACCAGCACGTCCCGGGCACCCTGGGCGGAGCTGCTGATAGCGCCGGATACGCTGGCCGCTGTCAGCTCGCACAGCGTCGACTGCACGTCGGCGGCTTCGAGCTTGGCCGGAACGTGCGACTGGAGCCAGACTTCGTTGAAGTATTCGAAGCCTGTGCTCTTCGGCGGTGCCTTGGCGAAATACGGATCTGCGAGCATGCCCTCGAGCACGGACTCGTCAACGTTGCCGCTTGCCGCCCATTGCCCGCAATCATCGTAAGGGGCGTCGCGGTGCTGTCTCGTCCACGCGTCCAGCAAGGAATTTCCAGGCCCCGTGTCGAAACCGCTGATGCCTGCACCGCCCGACGGCAGAAGCGTCACATTGGCGATGCCGCCAATATTCAGGACACAGCGATCCGTGTCCGGCGCAGCAAAGAGCCATTCATGGAACAGGGGAACGAGTGGTGCTCCCTGGCCGCCAAGGGCGATATCGGCGCTGCGGAAATCGGCGATGCAGTCGATGCCGGTGCCTTTGGCGATGATAGCCGGATTGCCGATTTGCAGCGTGAACGGGCGATCTGCATCCGGCCGGTGACGCAAAGTCTGCCCGTGACTGCCGATGGCCCGAACTTGCGCAGGACTTACGTCCGCCGCGCCGAGTAGTCCAAGAGCGGCATCGCGAAAGCACTCTCCGGTCCAGTGATCGAGCATGCCGATCGTGTCCACGGTGCATGATTCAGGCTGCCGCGTAGCAGCGAAAAGTTGATCCCGCAGCTCGGCGGGATACGGGTGCGTCTGCGCATGCGCGATAGCGACGGAGCTATCCCCGAACTGGACGAGGGCGGCGTCGATGCCGTCCATACTCGTGCCGGAGATCAGGCCGATGTAGTAGTCAGGCATTGCGCGGTGTCGCTACTTGTTGCTGTAGGCAACGGACGCGAGTTGCGTGTTCTTGAATTTCTCAAGTTCCTGCAGTATCGGTTCAACGGCGGAGAGGAATTGCTGCCGGTATTGATCATCAATGGGATCGGCCTGCGGCAGACTAACGGTACGCGGATTGCGGTGCACACCGTTGAGCCGATACTCGTAATGCAGGTGATTGGCGGTTGCGAGTCCGGTAGATCCGACGTAGCCGATCGTTTGTCCCTGCCGTACGCGAGTGCCGACACGTACTTTGCCGACAAACCGCGACATGTGCGCATACAGCGTCGTGATATTGCCGCCATGCTGCACGATGACCGTATTGCCGTAGCCGTTTTTTGTACCACGGTGTATGACCTTGCCGTCACCTGCGGCTCGGATCGGCGTGCCACGCGGTGCCGCGTAGTCGACGCCACGGTGCGCGCGAATCGTATTGAGAATCGGATGTTTGCGGCGCGGATTGAAGTTCGAGCTTATTCTCGTGAAGTCGACAGGCGCCCGTATGAATGCCTTACGAACGCTGAGTCCGTCGGGCGTGAAGTAATCGGCGTGCCCGCTGTCATCGATGAAGCGAATTGCCTGGTAGCTGCGGCCGTTATTGTTGAACTCGGCGGCGATGATCTCGCCGTCCTTGACAAATTTACCGTCCTGCCAGATCTCTTCGTATTGGACGTAGTAGTTGTCGCCGGAGCGAATATCGAGAACGAAATCGACATCCCAGGCGAAAATGCCGGCGATGTTCATGATGACGCGGTCGGAAAGGCCGGCGGCTGCGGCGCTCTCGAACAACGACGATTCGATGCTGCCGTAGGCGAGCCGTTTGCGCTTCTCGATCGGCCGCTCGATGACCTCCGCCGTGAATCCCGACTCCCCGCGTTCGATCTTCAGCGCACTCGTCAGGTCAAGATTCGAGTACATGCTGACGAGGTCACCCTGGTCATGCGTGATGAGAAACTCGTCACCTGGCTTGAGTCGCCTGAACCGCTTGCGCGCCTCGTCGAGTCTGGATATCGCGGAGAGGTGTCCGAGGTCGAGGTCGTGTTGCCGGAACAGCTTGTCGAGCGTGTCGCCGCGACGAATCGTAAGGTTGAGTTTCTGGTGCGGCGGTGGGTTGATCGCGTCGGCCAGAACCAGCGGCGTTTCTGCAAAAATGAGCTCGACGGGTTCATCGGCCGCATAGTCGGAACCGGCCGGCGCCGTCATGATCGGCTGCTGCGGTGGCGGTGCACCCGGCGTCGTTGTATTCAGTGTGGAGACGAGCGCAAGACCGGCGAGAGGTATTCCCAGACCCACGACAAACCATTGCAGGGCTTTGGATTTTTTCGCTTTTTTCTCTGCAGTTGGCTTGTAGTCGTGCAGTAATGGACTGACCGGACGATGCAAGTCTGCGACCCCGTTCTCAAGAATGCCGCTACTCTACCGTGAGCGTCCCGCCAGGTCAAAGAAAAGTGTTATAAGTCAGAGCGTTAACCGGAATGCCTCACAACGCGATGAACATGGACGCCGGGGCTTTCATCGCTCGCCGAGAGTGCTACAGTTCCGCTGCATCCTGGGCGCACATGAATAAAGGCAGCAATGAGCGACATCAAGCAACAACTTGCAGAACTGGCCCGTGGTACCGACGAGGTGCTGCCGGAGGACGGTCTCGAGGCCAAACTGAAGAAGGGCAGGCCGCTGATCGTCAAAACCGGATTCGATCCGACAGCGCCCGACCTGCATATCGGGCACACCGTACTAATTAACAAGATGCGCCAGTTCCAGGAGTTCGGCCACGAGGTCGTCTTTCTGATCGGCGATTTCACGGGGATGATCGGCGACCCTTCCGGCAAGAACGCGACGCGGCCACCGCTGTCTGCTGACGAGATCAAGCAAAACGCCGAGACGTATGAATCGCAGATTTTCAAGATTCTGGATGCCGACAAGACACGCATCGAGTTCAATTCGAACTGGATGGGCTCGATGGACGCCGCGGGTCTCGTAAGGCTTGCCTCGCACCACACCGTTGCGCGCATGCTGGAGCGCGACGATTTCAAGAAGCGCTACGAGGGCGGCCAGCCGATATCCATCCACGAATTCCTGTACCCGATCGTACAGGGCTATGACTCGGTCGCGCTGAAAGCGGACGTCGAACTCGGTGGCACGGACCAGAAATTCAATCTGCTGGTCGGGCGGCAATTGCAACAGGACTTCGATCAGGAACCACAGCTGGTGATGACGACGCCATTGCTTGAAGGCCTCGATGGCGTACAAAAAATGTCGAAGTCACTGGGCAACTACGTCGGCATCACGGATGCACCCGGTGAAATGTTCGGCAAACTCATGTCGATCTCCGACGAGCTGATGTGGCGCTACTTCGAATTGCTGAGCTTCCGTTCTCTCGACGACGTTGCGGGTCTGCATAAGCGAGTCGATGACGGCATGAATCCGCGCGATGCGAAATTCGAACTCGCGCTTGAGATCGTCACGCGATTTCACGACGCTAATGCGGCGGAGGCCGCGAAGCAGGTGTTCATATCACGGTTTCGCGAAGGCGAGATGCCCGAGGATATGCTGGAGTTGACGCTCGAAGCGCAGGACGGAGAACTCGGAATCGCGCATCTTCTAAAGGGCGCGGGCCTCGTTAGCAGTACGTCCGAGGCATTCCGAATGATCAAGCAAGGCGCCGTGCGTATCGACGGCGAGCGGGTTGAAGATCGATCGCTCACGATCGATGCAGGTAGCACTAATGTCTACCAGGTTGGTCGAAGACGTTTTGCGCGTGTCAGCCTGAGCTAGTGTGGAGGCGTCCCCGGTGATCCGAGTTGCACTACGAATTGCGTTACTGAGTTTTATCGCCCTGCAGTTGCCGGTGGCGGGGGCGCAGGACGATGCGCACGAGGCAGAGCGTCAAGCCGAGCTCGAGCGCCAGCAGATTTTTCGTGCTGGCTTCCAGGAAATCGTCGCGGACCTGAACAAGAGCTCGCTCGAGCGTTTCGCACATGCAGTCGACCAGGAAGACATGCTCGAGCGCATCTTCGGGCTACGGCTCATCGACCCCAAAGTGAAAAAGGGCTTTCGGGAAGATTTTGATGACAATCTCGTGGGTCTGCTCAAGTCTGCATTTGCCGATACGGAAGGCAACGTTAGGGCCGCCTGGCTGGGGTTCGGTTCGCGCGGTGATCGTGGCAAGGCGATCGTCAGGTACGACCTGCCGGATTTTCAGTTCAACTATCACGAGTACGAGTTGCGTCTCGACGGCAAGGGTCGCGTCGTCATCGTCGACTGGGTCGATTTCATGGACGGCGAAAAATTCAGTGATGGCGTCGGCGTTGCGCTTATTTCGATCAATCCCGGCAAGCAGGCGGTTCGGAAGTTGCTGGATTTCCAAGGTCCGACCGAGCAGCAAACCTTCAAGATGACCGAATTGCTCAAAGCGTCGAGGGACGGCCAGGTCGATCGCTATTTCGACATTCTGAAAGACGTCGATGAGGAGCTTCGAAGTCAGCGTGTCACGGTGCTGACGACGGTGCACCTCACCAAGGCAACCCGCAATCGCCGCAAGCTCCGCAGCGCATTGATCGACGTCGACAAATACTTCCCCGAAGAGCCGTTGTATTCGCTGATGCTGCTCGACTACTATTTCCCGTCGCGGCGCTTTGACGAGGCTATGGATGCCTTGCTCAGGCTGCAGTCACGTCTCGGCGCACAGGATTCCGCGATGTCGGCACGTTTGTCCGCAGCTGCGCTGGTCCTCGGCAAGAACGAGGATGCTGTGGCCTATGCCGAGCAGGCAATACAGTTCGAGCCCGGTCTCGAGCTCGGATGGTGGTCGGCACTGCGGTCGCAAACTGCGGTGGAGCAGTACGACAAGGCTATCGAAGCGCTCGACATGCTCGAAAAACAATTCGGCTACACGCTGAGTCCGCAAGCGTTCGAAAAAGACACGGCGATGGCATCGTTGCTACGCTCGGAAGAGTACGAAGCCTGGTATCTGGCTCACGAGTAATGCAGATCTGCCAGCGTCATTGCTGACGCCGGCAGAACTTGAAGTGCCAAGACGCTGCGCTAGAAGCGATACGTAAAGCCGAGCGAGATCACGTCGCTTTCGGTGTCCTCGAGTTGATAGCGAGTCCAGTCACCGACCAGTCTCAGTCTCTCAGTAACTGCAACCGTCGCTCCGCCACCAAGGTAAATGTTCGTGTCTTCCGGCCGTGCCTGCGAAACGTTGTTGATCTCCGCGTCGCCGTCCCAGAAGAACGCACCGGCACGTCCAAACAGGGAGAAGCTGCTGCCAAGAGGAAGACTGCCGGTCGCTCCCAGCGTGAAACCATCCGCCTTCAGTCGGATGTCGACCGGATTGCCACCGACATCCAGCGACTCCTCAAACTTGCCGAAACTGTGGTAGCCACCCTCGAGGGCGAAATAGTCGTTGAATTGCCATCCAGCGGTGAGCCGAAAGGAATCGCTGTCTGCGTCGACACCCAGTCCGTCAAAGTCCTCGGTGAGTGTGGCCGAACCCACACTGCCGCCTATGAAGAAACCGCTATCTGCGAACGCGGTCAAAGGAGCCAGCGCTAGCGTGGCCAGTAAGGCGATTGACGCCGTTTTTGCATATTTCATGAGATTGTCCTCGTGATTGGTTAACGTGGCCGACACACTGGACGCGTGACGGCTACAATCCTTGAAGTTTCGCTGAAGAATGCTGAAGCTTCGCTGAAGGCTATTTTTGGTTTCCAAATCAACTAGATACAGATGGGTCAAATGCAACAAGACGGTACGGAGGGCAATTTGCGGCAGTCTGAGGACGCCCGCTTGCGGGTTGATGATTTGCTCGTCGACCTGCGTCGCCGAACCGTAATCCGCGGCAAACAGCCGATTGACCTTCCGGATCTCTCATTCAAGCTACTTGCAGTTCTCATCAGGCATGCTCCCGGAGGCGTCGACAAGGACCAGCTCATCGGCGAGGTGTGGGGTGGCGCGGTCGTTAGCGACGAAACGCTTGCGCAACGCGTTCGCCTGTTACGCCAGGCGCTCGGCGAGGACAGCCAGAACCCGCGCTACGTCACTGCTGTAAGGGGCCGCGGATACCGCCTGATTCCTGAGGTCAAAACTGCGTTCGATGCCAGGTCCGGGCACCTGTCCAGATTGATGTGGCCGCTTATCGCGACAGCCGTCCTGGTTGGCGCGGTAATAATGTGGGGGCTCGATGATGCACCAGAGAATATTCTGCCTATCGCCAAAGCCGGCACGCTCGCGGTTTTGCCTTTCGAAGACATGAGCGCGAGTGGTGACCATCAGTTTTTTGCGGACGGCATGCACGAGGAGCTATTGAGCCGCCTCGCTTTGCTGGACGATGTTGCCGTGATTTCGCGGACGTCTGTCGAACCTTACCGGGGCAGCAGCAAGAGCCTCCCGGAAATCGCGACGAACCTGCGGGCCGAGGCTGTCATCGAAGGCAGTGTAAGAGTGGATGAAGATCGCCTCCGCATCACGGTGCAGCTCATTGACGGCGTAACCGATGAGCACCTATGGGCCGCGAACTATGACCGGGAGCTATCGATGCAGAGTATCTTTACGGTCCAGCAGGAGGTCGCGGAGCAGATCGCGCAGGCGCTCGAGGTTGAGTACATCGAAGCGGATCGAAGCGGCAGCAAGTTGCCGACCGAGAGCCTCGACGCCTATAACCTGTTCTTACTCGGCCGCTATCATACGTTCAGGCAGACGCCTGACGATCTCGAGCAGGCCGTTGTCTATCTCGAGGACGCGATCGCGCTCGACGACCAGTTTGCGGAAGCGTATGCAACGCTCGGCTGGGCCTACAGCTTCCTCGGAACGGAGTACGGTCACCGCAAACCCGCTGATGTGTATCCAAAAGCAAAAGAGGCAGCACTTCGAGCGATCGCCCTCGATGCCGAGCTTGCGGATGCGCGGACCTTGTACGCGGACATCCTGACCTGGTACGACTGGGATTTCGAGGCCGCCGAGCGGGAATACATCAAGACAATCGAAATCGACCCTCTGAACATACTCGGCTACGCGCTGTTTCTGTCGACTCAGGAACGACACGATGAGGCGATCGAACTCATAGAACGGCGCCTGGCCGCCAGTCCCAATGACCCTTACGTGCAAATCAACGCAGGTTGGCGATATTTTCATGCAGGCCTCTACGAAAAGGCAGCTGCCGCTGCGGAAACGGGCAGTCAGCACTCCGACAGCGCCACCCTGTCCGGGTGGAGCTATCTCACGATCGGCAACTACGACAGGGCGATCGAAACCTTCCAGGCGGACATCGAGAATCAGGGCCGTGGTTCGCGTCAAATTGCCAACCTGGCCTCAGCCTACTTTCGTGCTGGCAGGAACGCCGGAGCAAGAACTCTGCTGCTTGAGCTGCAGGAAAAGGCTGAACAGGATTACGTGGCGCCCTCGTTGATCGCGTCAGTGCACTTTGCTGCGGGAGACGCCGAGCACGGTTTCGCACAACTTGAGAAAGCCCTGCAACAACGCTCAAGGGACATGATATTTCTGCAGGTCAGCGCGATGCTAAGAGGGCAGCGTAACGACCCGCGCTACACGGCGCTGGTTGAGCAGGTTGGGTTTCGCCGGATCGACTGATCAGTCTTGCATTTCAAGCGTATGCTGCCCGGCGCGCGGCGTCGTCGCGGTCAGCTGAAAGCCGTTGCGGCCGGTTTCCAGGTTGCTGTGCGCGTTAAGCGTTTTCAGTGGTGGGTCAATCAGACCGCTACCCCATTTCAGAGCACCTGCCGATGCCTGTGTGTAGCGTTCCGTATCGGTCAGCGCACCGGCGGAGAAAATCAGGCTGAACGAGAACCCGGCGCCGGCATCAGCCAACCATTGCTGGGCATCAGCGCCGCCGAGTTTCCCTTCACCGTCAAAAATAAACGTCATCAGCTGGATAACGGCGTCGGCTGTTCCATAGACAGCCTTGATCCATTTGCCA
>DAOWGY010000107.1 GCA_030641695.1 Gammaproteobacteria bacterium | reverse complement strand
CCGGACGTCTTCACGGTGGCGCACGAATTCGATAAATCAGGCGAATTTGTCGGTATCGTCACTGTGACCCGCGCGGACAACCGTGGCGTCTACACGGCCGTATTTCCGTTCGAAGCCGGCTACACCGGGCTTGGTTACTGGCCATGGGTCATCGGCATCCTGATCCTCCTGCAACTCAACTACCTGTGGATGAGTGGGCGGCTCAATATGCTGCGCAACCTGTTCGTGGTTGTCCTGATGTGCGCAACAAGCACCTTCGTGCAGGCCGCCGATGAGGTGGAAGCCTGGAAATCCCGCTCAGGCCATTTCCAGGTCCGTTACACAAGCGAACTCCAGCCGCTGGTCATCAATCGCATTCACAACTGGGTACTGTACGTCTACGACGAGAGTGGTACGGCCGTCTCCGGTGCCTCGATCTCCGTCAAGGGCGGCATGCCTGTTCATAATCACGGACTTCCCACTTCACCACGGACGACGCAGCAACTGGATGACGGCGGCTACCTGCTGGAAGGCATGCGATTTCATATGCGGGGCCAATGGCAGATTGAAATCACGATCGATGCCGGCGGCAAACGTGATGTCGTCATCATTCCCCTGAACCTGTGATTCGACGACTTCGAAATCTGCTCGTTCTGCTGCTCATTGCGGTCGCCGCCTACTTTGCCTGGGTCTATCGTCCGGTAAGCCCGGAGCCCTGGAGCGACGACGACAAGGCCGTGCTGCAATCCTTGTGGATCGGCAGCCTGCCGCCACTCCCCGCCAATCCGTCGAATGCAGTCGCGAATGATGCGGAGGCAGCGATCATGGGAAATCGACTGTTTTTCGACACTCGCATGAGCGCCAACGGTGAGGTCTCCTGTGCGTCCTGCCACCAGCCTGACCTCGAATTCACCGATGGGCTGCAAAAAGGCCGCGGCATCGGCGAATCGAAACGCAATACGCGCAGTATCGTCGGCGTCGCCTACAGCCCGTGGTTGTACTGGGACGGCCGCCGCGACAGTCTCTGGTCGCAGGCGCTGTCGCCACTCGAAGACTCCAACGAACACGGCAGCAACCGCATGCACGTTGCCCGATTCGTGACGACCGAAGCGACCTATCGCGAAATGTACGAAGTTTTATTCGGCCTTGCCCCCGACTTCTCGGACGAATCCCGTTTCCCGGTCGCAGCCGCACCGGTCGAGGACGCAGATCTTGCGGATGCCTGGGCGTCGATGAACGATGCCGACCGCAAGATCGTGAATAGAGTGTTTTCCAACATCGGTAAGACTATCGCAGCGTTCGAGCGCACCGTGTTACCGCAACGCACGCGCTTCGATGCGTACGTCGACGCCGTTCTTGACGGTGATGAGGAACAACAATCCGCTCTGTTCAGCAAGGACGAGATTCTCGGTTTGCAGCTCTTTATCGGTATAGCGCGTTGCACCGAATGTCATAACGGCCCGCTGCTGAGCAACCATGAATTCCACAACACGGGCATTCTCGCCTTCCCGGGCGAACTTCCGGATCGTGGACGCATCAATGGCGTACGCGAAGTGCTCGAGAACGAATTTGTGTGCCTCGGTGAATACAGCGACGATCCCGCACGTCGATGCGCGGAGTTGAGCTACGTGCGAACCGGCCCCGAACTGATCGGCGCCACACGCACGCCTTCATTGCGAAATCTCGCTCGAACGAGTCCTTACATGCACAAGGGGCAGCTCGCGACCCTTGCGGAGGTGCTGGAACACTACAACCGGGCACCAGAGGCGATGATTGGCCACAACGAAGCCGAAGCCCTCAATCTGAGCCCGCCACAACTGAAACGTCTGGAGGCATTCCTGCAAACGCTGGCGGCACCTTCAGCCCGGTAGTCCCTGCGTACGGATGTGCAGCTGTCTGCCGCAGTGCTTGCAATGCACGGCGTCGAGGTCATGTCGGGTCAGTCCGCAGTCCGTGCATTCGTACTTCACTTTTCTGGGTCTGAATATTGTCTGAATCAGTCTCAGGAACAGCGCAACGCCGACGATCATGATAACGACCGCGAGTAAACGGCCGGTGCTACCGACCAGGATAACGTCGCCAAACCCGGTCGTTGTCAGCGTCGTAATAGTGAAGTACAACGCGTCGACATAATTGTTTATGGAATCGTTGACCCCCACCTGGAACTCATACACGGTAGCCGTAACAACGAAGATAAAAACGAGCAGGTTCAGCGCGCTGAATAGCACGTCTTCATTCTTGGCAAAGAACCGCAAGTGCTTGCGCAATTGCCGTGCGACGATATAAGAACGCATAAGACGTAATGACCTGACGAGGCGCAGGAATGCAAAGTTGCCTATCAGCGCCGGCACGAACAGTGAAGCGATGACGACGAAGTCGACGATCGTCATCGGCTCTACCAGGAACGCGCCACGGTCGTGCTGCGCCGCCAGTCTGCACAGAAAATCGATGACCAGGACGACGCCAATCGTCATGTCCACGATGACGATCCACTCATGCGGTGCCAGGAACGTGGTCAGGACGAAGTAGCTGATGATGAGCAGATCCAGCGCGAGGAACAGGTACTGCGCGCGCAAGGCACGAGGTGACATACCGTAGTAGATTTCACGGCAGTACTTGCTGAAACGGTTCACGACGAGCCAGCCAGCTCACGTGCGACTGCAGCCAGATCTTCCTCGCTGTCGACGCCGGCACCGGGGCGGATATCCGGTATGCCGACCCGGATCGACATGCCGAGCGACAGGGCCCGTAGCTGCTCGAGATGCTCGGCGAGTTCGAGCGCCGACGGCTCCGCCGCCACCAGCTTGCGCAGCACGCCGCAGCGGTACGCATAGATGCCGTGATGATGCAGTGCCGCTGCCCTCGCTTCGCCGCGCATGTCTTCGTCTCTCGGGTAGGGAATCGCCGCGCGACTGAAATAGATCGCATAACCGTCGTTGTCAACAACGACCTTGACCACGTTCGGGTTCGCAAAATCCTCATCGGATAACAACGGCGACGCCAGCGTCGCCAAATCCGCATTCGAATCGTCCAGCAAGGACGCGCACTGATTGATCAGTACCGCGGGCATGGCGGGCTCGTCACCTTGCAGGTTGATCACTATCGTTTCGTCGCGCCAGTCGAACAGGTCGGCGACTTCGGCGATGCGTTCGGTGCCGGAACGGTGCTGATCACCCGTCATGCACACAGCCGCGCCGAATGACTCACCCACCTCCGCGATGCGCTCATCGTCGGTTGCAATGACGACTTCGCGCGCCGCGCTCTCGCGACCACGTTGATGAACATGCTGGATCATCGGCTTGCCGTTAATGTCCCGCAAAGGCTTTCCCGGCAACCGGGTCGACGCGTAACGTGCCGGTATGACGACGACGAAATTAGAAGCGGTCTCAATAATAGTCACTGCTTGCTCTGCTCATCACGCATCCGGGACTCGATTTGCTCGAGCCAGGGAGCGGCGATCACTGGATCGATGGCGAGATCCACTGGTACATACCAAAATCGATCCGATACCTTGCGATCGAACTTCACCGCGTCCTTCTCCGTCATCAGGATATCGAAGTCGTCGCCGAAGTCGAGTTCACCTTTGCGAATTCGCGCGTGATCCGGATATGCGTGCTCGATCACCTGGATACCATGACTCCGCAACAGGTCGAAGAAGCGCACGGGATTGCCGATTGCAGCGACCGCGTGCACTGTCGTACCGGAAAAGCGCTCGATTGGCCGCGTCAGCGAACCATTCAGCCGGCAGACTTCGGTCGCGATGAGCTCGAACTCGATCGCATTTTGCATGCCCGCCGACATGACATCCTGCTTCTGCCGCAGTCGACCATTCACCAGCACCTGGTCGACTTCCTCGATGCGTGTGACGGTCTCGCGCATCGGCCCGGCGGGCAGCAACAGCCCGTTGCCGAGTCCGCGTGAGCCGTCGATGACGCAGATCTCGTAGTTGCGGTCGAGCGCATAATGCTGCAAACCGTCGTCGGCAATGATCAGATCTGCACCGTCGTCGACCAACATCGACGCCGCGCGTGCACGATTGGCGTCGACGACCACCGTGCAGCCCGTACGCATCGCGATAAGAACTGGCTCGTCACCCACTACCGCAGGGTCGCTCCTGGCATCGACACGCATGGATGTACCGGACTTGCTGCCGCCATAACCACGACTGACGACGCCGGGAGTAAAGCCACGCGCTCGCAGTTCCCGTGTGAGCCAGACAGTGGTTGGCGTTTTGCCGGTTCCACCTGCCGTGATGTTGCCGACGACGATTACCGGAACCTGCGCCCTGTGTGTTCGCAAGACGCCGCAACGGTAAAGAAATCGGCGCAACGAGATGAGCATCCAGTAGAGGCCTGCCAGTGGCAACAATGCCCGAAACCAGCCATCCCCTTCATACCAGATGCGTTGTAAACAGTTATGAGCGACGCCTTTCATCTGCGCAAAATCACTCCTCGCTGAACTGCATCCGGTAAAGCGCTGCGTACGCCCCGTTTGCGGCCAGCAACTCGGCGTGCGTCCCGGATTCGATAATCCTGCCGGCGTCGAGGACGATGATCTTGTCAGCCTTCTCGACCGTCGACAGCCGGTGCGCGATGACGAGCGTCGTCCGGTCTTTCATCAGTTCGGCGAGTCCCTCCTGAATATGACGCTCCGACTTGGTGTCGAGTGCGGACGTCGCCTCGTCGAGAATGAGGACGGGCGCATCTTTGAGTAGCGCCCTGCCGATGGCAATGCGCTGCCGCTGTCCACCGGACAACAGCGCACCCCGGTCACCGACCTTCGAGTCGAGTCCGTTCGGCATCTCGTTCGCGAAATCGAGTACGTGCGCAACTTGCGCCGCCCGCATCAATTCTTCTTGTGGACGTTCGCGCAGTTCGCCGTACGCAAGGTTGTTCGCAATCGAGTCATTGAACAGCACGATATCCTGACTGACGAGGCTGATGTTGTCCCTGAGATTCGTAAGCGTGTAATCGCGAATCGATACGCCATCGAGCAGAATATCTCCGGACGATACATCGTAGAAACGCGGCAGCAGGCTGGCAAGCGTGGTCTTGCCACTGCCGGAGTGGCCGACAATTGCCAGCGTCTTGCCTGACTCCACCGAAAGAGAAATGTTTTCGACTACCGGCCCATTGTCGGCACCGTACGAGAAGCTGACGTCACGAAACTCGACGTCGCCTTTGACATCGTCTTTGCTGAACGTGCCGGAGTCAACCTCGTCGGGTTCGTCCATGATCGTGAACAGACTCTCAGCGCCCGCGACGCCGCGCTGCAGAGTCGCATTAACGTTGGTGATACGGCGCACCGGTTGCAACATCAACATCATTGCGCTGAAGAAAGAGATGAACTGGCCCGGCGTGAGGTTGCCGTCGATCGACTCGCGGCTCGCCATGAAAATGACAAGTGCGATGCCGAAGCCGAATATCGTCTGAGTCACAGCCACGCCCAGCGAACGTACACGGATCAGTTTCAGGTTTTGCCTGCGGTTGCGTTCGTCGACTTCTGCGAGCCTGTCCTTCTCGTAGTTGTAGCCACCGAACATCTTGACGACCCAGTTGCCCCTGACGATCTCCTCGGTGACCTGCGTCACTTCACCCACCGAGTCCTGTATGCGGCTGCTATAACGCCGAAACGCGACACCAAGTACCCGAATAAGCACGGCAATGATCGGAAACAGGATGACGACGAAGACCGTGAGCTTTGGGCTCTGCAACAACATGACGCCAAACGCCGCAAAAACCGTTAGCACGTCCCGCACCGCAACCGTGACAACGCTGGTCACCGATTCCGCCACCATTTCCACGTTGTAGGTCATCCGCGACAGTAGCGGCCCGGTCGTCCTATTGTCGAAGAAACGCGTCGGTAATGTCAGGAACTTGCCGAAGACATCACGACGCAGGGAACTGATGACGTTGCGCCCGATCCAGCCAAGCGACGCCTCCGTCGCGAAACCAGCGACACCTCGAGCAATGAAAATCGCGATAAACGTGATTGGCATCCACTTCGCGGTCTCGAGATTTTGCGCGACAAGCGCATCGTCCATCAGGGGCTCGAGCAGGTACACGAGGCTGGCCTCGATGAGCGCCGTCGCCGCCATGCCGATAATCGCAATCAGGCCGATCAGCTTGTGCGGCATCACGTAACGCCAAAGCCGCCCATAGACGGCGACGGTGTCCTGGTTGCTGGAGCTACTCACCTTGGTTGGACCATTACTCGCTGGTTGTATCGTTGACGGTTGCGATATTGATCCGTGTAAATCCGAGACGCCCTGCCACATCCATCGCGGTGACAACGAATTGATGCTTGGCATTGGCATCCGCGCTGATCGTCAATGGCAATTGAGTGTTACCGCCGGAGATCTTTTGCAGTGCATTGCGGATCGTTTCGGGTCGCGTGTTGATCAGTTCCCGTCCATTGACGAAATACGTACCGCCCTCTGTAATCATGATGTCTATCTGATCGGGCGCCTCCTCGACAATAGCCGGGCTGTCGGCCTCGGGCAGGCGCAACTGGATCTGAGATTGTTTGACGAAACTCGTCGATACCATGAAAAAAATCAGCAGCAACAGGACCACGTCGATCAGCGAGGTCAGGTTGACCTCGGGTTGCGTCCGCGGCCGCACGCTGAGCTTCATTCGCCGCCCTTTTTCTGGCGCCGATGCAGAGCTTCGACCAGCTTG